>CAYUAM010000138.1:0-5608 GCA_964442805.1 uncultured Anaerolineales bacterium
GCTATCTATTGATCAGTCGGTTGGCTAGCATCGTGGGCGCTCGCTTGAGGGAGACCAGGCAGAAGATGTTTCAATTCCTCAAGGAGGCGGAGGTGGCCCGGGAATATACCCCCGAGGAGGCCACCCTCTTGCGAAGGCTTCGGGATTTCATCCACTTCCGCTGGGTGGCAGCCTTGGGGGTGGCGGCCATCGCCACCCTGGCGAAGGGGCTATGGGCCATCGATTTCCCCCTTACCCCGGTTTTCGGGGTGGCCCTGGCCATCGCTTTCTATAATCTGCTCTTTTGGTTCTATGTTAGAAGGTTGAAGGTGGAGGGGATCGAGCCTTTAACCGCCGAGGCCCGGCGGATCGCCTATGGGCAGACGGCCATGGACCTGGTAGCCACTACGGCCCTCCTTCATTACACCGGGGGGGTGGAGAACCCCTTCATCTTCTACTACCTCTTTCACGTCGTAATCGCCAGCATCTTGCTATCTCCCCGGGTGGCTCATGCCTTCGCCACATTGGCCCTTCTTCTCTTTTCTTCCCTAGTAGGGTTGGAATATTGGGGGGTAGTCCCTCATGTGCACCTGGGAGGGTTCCTCTCCCCCAACCTCTATCGGCAGCCCTCCTTCGTCTTGGCCGTCCTGGCTGCCCTGGCCACTACCATATACGTGGGCTGTTACCTTACCACCTCGGTGGTGGGGGAACTGAGGAAGAGGCAACGGGAGGTGATGGCCCTTAAGGACCGCTTGATGGCCGAGGCCAAGGCTCTGGAGGAGACCAATAAAGAGTTGGTCAGGCTGGACCGGCTCAAGACCCAATTCTTGGCCATGGCCTCTCACGACTTGAAGACCCCCCTGGCGGCAGTGGAGAGTTATTTGCAGGTGATATTGGGTGGCTTCGTGGGGGAGGTCAGCGATAAACATAGACACATGTTGGAGAGGAGCAGCATCAGGATAAGGGAACTGGTGGCCTTGATCAACCGCTTTCTAGATTTTGCCCATATCGAGAGGGGGGGGATCGTGGAGAAGATGGAGATGACCTCCCTCGATGAGGTGGTGGAGGGCTGCGTAGAGGAAGCCCGAGTCCTGGCCGCGGAGAAGGGGCTGGAGCTGGTGGTGGAGAAGCCGCCAACTTTGTGCCAGATCTATGCCTCCCCCGGCCATCTCAAGCAGGTCTTGATCAACCTCCTGGGCAACGCCATCAAATTCACCGAGGAAGGGAGGGTGACCCTTCAGGTGGAGGAGAAGGACGACCATATCCAGATGGCGGTGATAGATACCGGGGTAGGCATTGACCCTCAAGATATGCCCCGCATATTCGAGGATTTCTACCGGGGCAAGGGAGCGGAAGTGAAGGGGACGGGCTTGGGGCTTTCCATCGCCAAGAGGATAGTAGAGGCCCATCAGGGGCGGATCTGGGCCGAGTCGCCCTATGCTGAGGGGCAGCCGGGGAGCAGATTCACCGTCCTCATCCCCAAGGGTCTGCGTAAGGAGGGAGTGTGAGATGAAAAGTGGGAGCCATTTGGAGAGGGTCTTGGTGGAGGGCCATTTCGCCGTGACCGCGGAATTGGGCCCCCCCAAGGGAACCAGCGCCGAGTTCGTGCGCCGGAAGGCCGAACTCCTGAGGCCCTGTTGCGATGCGGTAAATATCACCGATAATCAGACCGCGGTGGTCCGCATGTCCAGTATGGCCTCCGGGGCCATAGTGCGGGAGCAAGGCCTGGATGTGGTCATGCAGATGACCTGCCGAGACCGGAATAGGATCGCCATGCAGAGCGACATCTTGGGGGCGGTGGCTTTGGGCATTAGGAACTTGCTTTGTCTCACCGGTGACCATCAGAAATTTGGCAACCACCCCGGCTCCAAGAACGTCCACGACCTCGATTCCATCCAGTTGCTCCAGATGGTGAAGGGGATGCGCGACGGGGGGGAGTTCTTGAGTGGGGATAAGATCTCCGGGGATGTGCCCCTCTTCATCGGGGCGGCGGCCAACCCCTACGCTGACCCCTTCGAATATAGGGTGGTGCGGCTGGCCAAGAAGGTGAAGGCCGGGGCCGATTTCATCCAGACCCAGGCGGTCTTCGACGTGGCCCGCTTCGCTAAGTGGATGGAGATGGTGCGGGAGCGGGGGCTCCACGAGCAGGTCTACATCTTGGCCGGGCTGATACCCATAAAATCGGTGGGCATGGCTCGCTACATGCGGGATTACGTGGCCGGGCTCAGCGTGCCCGATGAGTTGGTGGCCAGGATGGAGAACGCCAAGGAGGCCAAAGAAGAAGGGCTTAAGATAGCGGTGGAGACCATAGACCAGATCAGGGATATCCCTGGCGTTCGAGGGGTCCACATCATGGCCGTGGCCTGGGAGGAGGTCGTGCCGGCCATCGTGGAGGGGGCCTATCTTTTGCCCCGACCTATTGTGTAGGGATGTTTAAGGAGGAAGGCATGGAAGGGCGACCGAGGATATTGGTGGTAGATGACGACCCCGATATCAGGGAGGCCATGACCATGGTCCTGGCCGCGCAACCCTATGAGGTGGATGGCGCCAAGGACGGGGTGGAGTGTATGGAGAAGATCCGGGAGAAGGTGCCCCATCTCTTGATCCTGGACCTCCTCATGCCCCGTAAGGACGGCTTCGCCGTAGTCCGAGAGTTGCGAGAGAACCCCAAATACGCTAAACTCCCCATCCTCATCTTGACCGCGGTGCGGGAGGACGCCAGCCGACGGCGTTATGAACTAGAAACCGGCTTGGCCCTGGATGTCCAGGACTACGTGGAGAAGCCCATCTCGCCGGGGGATCTTCTCCATCGGGTGTCTAAACTTCTAGGCCGGGCCGAGTAGAAGCCCAGGGAGGGGGATAGATGGCTAATCCAACCAAGATCTTGCTGGTCGATGACGACCGAGATTTCGTGGAGGCTACCAAGATCATCTTGGAAAGCGTGCCTTACCAGGTGGCGGTGGCCTACGACGGCAGTGAGGCCTTGGCCAAGGTCAGGGCGGAAAAGCCAGACCTCATCATCTTAGACATAATCATGCCCCAGGAAGATGGCTTCAAGGTCTGTCGGGCCCTGAAGGAGGACCCCCAATTGGCCAGGATCCCGGTGATAATGCTCACCAGCCTCTCGGAGCGCATGGGGGAGACCATCTTCTCGGTGACTGATGGCCTCATGTTGGAGGCCGAGGACTACGTGGATAAGCCGGTGAGCCCCCAGGAACTCCTGGCTAAGGTAGCCAAATTCTTGGAAGAGAGATCTAAGGAGTGAAAGATGTCGAAAACCGATGAATATCCGGTGCTCTGGTTGCAGGGGGCCGGATGCACTGGGTGTTCGGTATCCCTTTTGAACTCGGTCAGCCCCACCATCAGGAACGCCTTGATCGATGAGGTCCTCCCGGGCAAGCACCTCAACCTTCGTTTTCACCCCACCATCATGGCCGGGGCCGGCGAGGCAGCCATCGCGGAGTTGGAGAGGGCCCGTCAGGCGGGGGGACATGTCCTGATGGTAGAGGGGGCCATACCCTTGGGCGCTGAGGGGGCCTATTGTTTGGTGGGCGAGAGGGAGGGCCAAGATATCTCTATAGCCTCCTGGGTGGAGGAATTGAGCGGTGGCGCTTTGGCCGTCCTGGCCGTGGGGACATGCGCCGCTTTCGGAGGCATCCCCGCCGGAGGGGGGAACCCCACCAGTTGTATCAGCGTGAAGGAGTTCCTCTCCTCCCGAGGCATAGCCCCTCCCTTGGTCAACATCCCAGGCTGTCCCCCTCACCCCGATTGGATCCTGGGGACGGTGGCCTCCCTCCTCCTTCGGGGGTTGCCCGGTCCAGATGAACTGGATGTCTTCCTCCGCCCCAAGGCTTTTTATGGGGCCCTGATCCATGAGAATTGTCCTCGCCGGGCCTATTTCGACGAGGGGAAGTTCGCCAAGAGGTTCGGGGAGGAAGGCTGCCTTTACGAGTTGGGTTGTAAGGGGCCGGTCACCCACGCCGATTGTCCTACCCGCCAGTGGAACCATGGGATGAACTGGTGCGTGGGGAGCGGCGCTCCCTGCATAGGCTGCACGGAGCCCACCTTCCCCGATGACCTGGGGCCCCTGTATGAGAAGGTTACCGATATAACCATTGGAGAAGAGGCATGAGCAAGATCATCATAGACCCTGTGACCCGCATCGAGGGCCATATAAAGATCGAGACCAAGGTTGAGAATGGGGTCGTAGTGGAGGCCAAGAGTTCGGGGACCCTTTTTCGGGGTTTCGAGATCATCCTGCAAGGGAGGGACCCTAGAGACGCCCCCCAGTTGGTCCAGCGTATCTGCGGGGTCTGCCCCCAGGTCCACGCTACGGCCTCCGTATTAGGTCTGGATGATGCCTTTGGCCTCGCCGATCGGATACCGAAGAACGGCCGCCTCATCCGCAATTTGCTCTTGGGCTCCGAGTTCATTCACTCTCACCTCCTCCACTTCTATCATTTGGCCGCCTTGGATTATGTGGACCCGGCCGCCGCAGCCGAATATGAGGGGAGTGACCCCGACCTTCGCTCCCTGAGGGGGTTCATAGAGCGGGGGAAACTGGAGCCCTTCTTGCCCCGTTATGAGGGCGATTACCGCCTTTCCTCCCAGGTCAATCGGGAATTGGTGGCTCACTACGCCAAGGCTCTAGAGATGCGGCGGAAGGCCCACGAGATGTTGGCCATATTCGGAGGGAAGGTGCCCCATAGTTGCTCCGCCGTGCCCGGCGGGGTCACCCAGGTGCCTACCATAGACAAGATGACCTCCTTCCTCTGGCACCTCAATGAGATACGGGATTTCATCGACGAGGCCTATATCCCCGACGTTATCACCGTGGCCGAGGGCTATGGCGACTATTTTGAGATCGGGGCCGGCTGCGGGAACCTCCTCTCTTATGGGCTCTTCGACCTGGGCGATAAGAAACGGCTCCTCCAAGGGGGCATCGCCTCGCGGGATATGACCCAGGGGGGGTTCGATGCCGGGAAGATCGCCGAGGAGGTCGGCCGCTCTTGGTACGCCTCCTCCAGCGGCGCCCGTCACCCCTCCCAGGGGGAGACCATCCCTCAGCCAGGGAAAGAGGGGGCTTACTCTTGGCTGAAAGCCCCTCGCTACGACGGTCAGGTTTACGAGGTGGGGCCCCTGGCCCGCGTGATGGTCAACTACCTGGCTGGGAACGAGGCGGTGAAAGGTTTGGTGGACTCCTTATTATCTTACTTCAAGGCCAGCCCTCAGGCCCTCTTCTCCGTCCTGGGGCGCCATGCCGCCCGGGCCCTGGAGTGTAAATATATCGCCGACTCCATGGCCAACTGGGTGCTGGAACTGGAGCCTGGAGGGCCCGTTTTCGTGGAATATGAGATCCCGGAGGAGGCGAGGGGGGCGGGCCTCACCGATGCCCCCCGGGGGGCCTTGGGCCATTGGGTGACCATTAAGGATAAGAAGATCGCTAACTATCAATGTGTGGTCCCCACTACCTGGAACGCTTCCCCCAGGGATGGAAAGGGGCAGCCGGGGCCCATGGAGCAGGCCTTGACTGGGCTCAAGGTGGCCGATGAGGAGAACCCCTTGGAAGTGATGCGGGTGGTTCATTCCTTCGACCTCTGTTTAGCCTGTGCAGTGCATTAGTAGGGGG
>CAYUAM010000139.1:0-5538 GCA_964442805.1 uncultured Anaerolineales bacterium
GGGGTAAAGTTTTTGACCCTCGATTTCGCTCCCTCCAAGGTTGACCCCATAGACGGTATACCCGACCTCTTTTAGATCGCGGAAGATCTGGTTGCCGTACTTTGCGGGGTCGTGGGATGCCCCCACCACGGCCCACACCCGCTGGTTGATGAACTCCTCGATCAACTCTTCCATCGACTTTTTCCTCCGCGGCGACGTCTAAAGCGAGATCCGCCATCTCCTTTCTCGCCCGATGCCGCCCTCGGTGGCGAGGCGAGGGCCGAGGACTGGCTCCCCTCTCTATTCAGGATATCCGCTAGATAGAGTAGGAAACGAGGCGCGATCTCCCTCCCTACGAGGGCTAGTGCACTAACCACCAGGGGAACCGCTTTCTTCCCCACCGAGAGGGAAGGGGAGATAGGCTTCCTGAGGGTAATGGAGGATATGGGTGACACGCTTGGTAAGACCGCTCCCTCCTCGCCCATCTCTGTCACCACCAATATGGCTCCCTCGGGGCAGGCTTGGACACAGGTCTCACATCCGGTGCAACGCCCCTGATCGATGTTGGCCACTCCACTCACCAGAGTGATGGCCCCCGGGGGACAGACCTCAAGACAGTTGCCACACCCCTTACATCTACCTCCGTCTATGTAGATCACCCTTCTCACCCCCTCACTTTTTCTCCAACCCTTCGATCCTCCTTATCACCTCATCCAACTGCTGGCGAAGGGCCTCGGTTTGAGCCTTGAGGGCGGAGAGCTCCTCCTTGGGAATCGAAGGCGGCATTCCAGCTGGAGGTGGTGCGGGGGCTGCAGCCCGGGGACCGAAGAAGCCTCTGCCACGGCCCATTCCCATTCCGCGGCCCATTCCCATGCCACCACCTCCCATCCCAGCATAGGGTCCAGAGGTGGACTGAGTCGAAGCCGTTAGTTTTCCCTCTTTGTAGGCCTCTACCGCCTCCCTTACGGTGCCGCCAGCCACGCTGAATATCTGTACTCCCGCGGCCTGAAGGACGTTGAAGGCGTTAGGCCCCACGTTGCCGGTGAGGACCGCCTTTACTCCCTTGCTGACCACAAACTGAGCGGCTTGAATTCCCGCTCCACCTGGTGCGGACGTGGAAGGGTTGGGGACCGCCTCGAACTCCATGCTCTCGGTATCCCCGAATATATAATATGGACATCGCCCAAAGACGGGGCTGACTTCGGCTTCCAGTTCGCTTCCATTGGAACTTACCGCTACTTTCATGCCAATACCTCCTCTTTCCTCAATAGTTATTATATGCCTTCCCTACCCTCTTTCGGCCTACGCCTTCGAGTTTCTGATTCCTCCAGTGGGATGACCTCTGGACGCTCGGCCCTGTAAACGTTGAGGACTTTCAGTCCCTCAAATGCCTCCTCTATTACCTCCATCTCCTCGGGGTTTAGAGGACGTACGGGGGATGGTCGCAACGGGGTGTTCAGTTGCACCTCGTCGGGCCGTAGTTTACTGGCGATCTCAGCCATCTCCGAGGCATGGCCCTTATTCGCCTTCACGAACATCATCTGAAAGGCCAGCCTCCCCGTGAACTCCTCTCGGAAGAGACGGATACCTTCCACTATCTCCTCCAGGCTATAGGGGACGAAAGGCCGATTGATCGCCTGAAAGAGCGCCTCGTTGGGCGCGTCCACCTTGGCCGCTACTAGGTCGAAGAGGGCCAAGTCTTGGCGCACATCCTCCCTCACCATGAGCGAGGAGTTAGTTAAGATGGCTATGGGGTAGGCCGACTGTTCTCGCACCGCCCTGACCAAGGGGGCCAAATTAGCGGCCAAGGTGGGCTCCGCTACCCCAGAAAAGGTAATGTAGTCGAGAGGCAACCCTTCCACCCCTTTCAATTCCTCAATCAGTTGCTCTACCCGGATAAAGTTACGACGTTCTGCAAGGGGATGCTTGGTCCGCCCTAGTTGGCAATAGATGCAGTCAAAGGAGCAGGTCTTACCCCTACTTGAAACGGGGTCTACCCCCAGGGAACGGCCTAGCCGCCAAGAGGCCACCGGCCCATAGATTACGCTCATCCGTCCTCTCTTCGCCCCGGAGGGGCAGGGGATGGGCGAGGAACCTCCATCCCCTGCCCTCGGCCATGGCTGTCTCAGGCTTCCTTTTCCAACTCCTCGATCCGCTTGCTGATGGCCTCCAGTTGGCTCTTAAGCCAGTCGGCCTGGGTCTTCAGCGCAGAGAGTTCCGTCTCTGGGGCCATAGCGGGCGGCTGGAAGCCTGGTCCAGCCCCGCCTGGGCCGCCCCACCAAGGTACCTCCGCGGGAATGGGCCAACGGCCGGTCATGATGTATTCGGCGCAAGGACCTAGCCCCGTGGCGCTCCTGCCCACCCAGCCGGGACTGAAACCGAACCTCATCCAGCCAGGCATCCCTGTGGCGTAGTACATCCAGCGATACCTCATACCGCTCACCTCCTTTCTTAGAACCGATCACCAAGCAAGGGCTCGCCCCCAGCCGACGGGCGGCGAGGGTGTGTAAGATGACGGAGCATACGGTTGATACGCTGTAGCATAGGGGCTCATACCCATGGCCCACCATCGTCTGGGCAGCCAGGGGTAGAAGCGGCAGAAGGGATAGGGGTTACCCATCCCTCGCCCCATGCTCAGCCCTCTACCAAGGCCAGCTGGCCAGTAATTTACCCCAAAGCCAGCACCTCCTCTACCGAATCTCGCCATTTTTGACACCTCCTTTCCTCTTGGACTAATGCAACCGCTCCCGGTGGTCTACAATGGTGCCCTCCAGGTAAGCCTGGACGGCGGCCTCGATCTCCGCGATATCGGTGACGATGGGGGTGATGCCGGCCTCCTTCATGCTCTCATAGGCTCCCCAGCCCATCCCTTGGCAGAGGAGCACCTCACAATCGGCTATGGCCGCCGCCATCCAAGAGTGCCGATCTTGGGCCTCGGGGCCGAAACCGTGGCGACCTGCCTTATCCAGATGTGCCTCCTCCCCCACGAAATGGGCGTGGCCTAACTTATCGCGCACCTCTCGCTTCACTACTTCCCCATTCTCCACGGTATGCACCGCGTAATAGGGAGCGCGACCGAAATGTTGACTAATGGTAACTCCGTCCTCAGTGATGGCTGCGATCTTCATTTTTCCCCTCCCATTTAGTGTGACAGAGCCAGAAATACCCCCATGGCCATCATGAGCGCTCCGCAGACCTTGGGGATCCAGAAACGATATCTGCTCCTACTTGCCGCTCCAGCCAAGCCACCCATGACCAGCCCTAAGGGGATCAACCCTAAGGTGGTTCCCAAGCCGAAGACAAATACCGTTAAGGTGCCGCGCCAGATGCTACCCATAGAGGCGGCCCAGGCCAGGATCGCCAGTTCAAAGGGACAAGGTGGTAACCCCCTCACCAACCCCAGGCCAAATATGCTCAGGGCTCGAGGGGTTTCGGATGGCGCTTCTGCAAGAGAATCCTTGCCGTGGTGGTGTAGCCGGTGCGCGGCCTCCGCCCCGACAAACACGTATAGGCCAAACAGAGCGGTGATAGCACCAGCGGCCACCCTCAAAACGGGGCCGTATTTCGCAAGGAGAGACGCCCCCAGATAGGCGGAGATGGCCCCCAATGCGGTGTCGATGAGCGTCATCCCCAAGCCGTAAAGGATCACCAAAACAAGGGCTTCGCGGAGCCTTTTGGCCGCCCACATGATAAACAAAGAGACCACCGCCTTATCCTCGCAGGGCTCCAAGGTATGAGCCAAACCCAAGATGAACGCTCCCAAAAAAGTGATACTCTCACCCTTCATCCGTGGGGGTCTCACCTCCAATCCTACGGGCGATTTCCTCGATGACTTCACTCTCATACTCCTCGATCCGCCCGGCATCAGCCATCCGGGCCAAGTAGGGATCGAGGGGAAGTCTTCCCAAGAACGGTATCCCCAATCGACTGGCTGTCTCCTCCGCATGGCTGGGCCCGAATACCTCATGCCTTTTCCCGGTATCGGGACAGAGGAAGTAACTCATATTCTCTATTAGCCCCAGGAGAGGGGTACCAACCTGGCGAGCCATCTGAGCTGCCTTCCTGACCACCATGCCCGCCAAATCCTGAGGTGAGGTCACTAGAAGAACCCCCTCTAAAGGCAAGGATTGCATCACTGTGAGGGAGGCATCAGAGGTACCCGGCGGCAGGTCCACGAGCAAGTAATCAAGAGTGCCCCAAAGGACATCTCCCCAGAACTGTTTTATGGCTCCGGAGATGAGCGGCCCCCGCCAAATGACGGCGTCATCCTCATGGGGCAAAAGCAGGTTGATGGACATCACCTTAATGCCCCCCTTACTCTCCACAGGCAGAATGGCCAGGGGGCTGCCTACCGGATGGCGCGGGAGAGGGAAGAACATCTTGGGGATGCTGGGGCCGGTGATATCGGCGTCCAGGATGCCCACTCGTCGCCCCTGGCTACGTAAAGCGACGGCCAACAGAGCTGCCACCGATGATTTGCCCACCCCACCCTTGCCACTCATAACGGCGATGGCCCGGTCGATCTCGTTTAGGTGCTCTACCTTCCCCCGTTGGTCGGTCGAAGCGAAAAGACCTTTCTTTTCCTCTGGTGTCATCTCTGCCAGGTTGACATTCACCTCCTTGATCCCATCCAGGGCTACCACCGCGGCTTTGGCTTGGCTCACGATCTCTTCCTTGAAGGGACAGGCCAAGGTAGTCAAGGCCAGGGTGAAACTCACCTTGCCATCTTCTAGGCTAAGGTCTCTAACCATATCCAATTCAACGATATCTCTTCCTAACTCGGGATCTGTCACCCCCCTCAATGCCTCAAATAGTTCTCGCTCTGTGATCAAGGCTCCTCCTTCAAGGTTTGTGGAAGGTGCTCCTCCAAGTGTATCTTATGGGCCTCGATGAAGCGGTCCAGGCCCCCGCGCGATTCCCGTAACTCCTCTACCCATTGGGAGAGGACCTCGTCTCCCCGAGGGGTAAGATGGTAGACCCGACGCGGGGGACCGAGGCTCTCCTCCTCCCACTGGGAGGCCACATACCCCTCGCGCTCCATCTCGCGTAAGGCTCTGTAAACCAACCCTGGGTTAAGGGATTTAACCTCAAATCCAAATTCCTCTAAACCCTGGAGGAGGTTATAGCCATGGGCGTCGCCGCGATGTAATAGGAGCAATAGACAGGGGTGAAGGAAGGCAAAGAGCCTCCTGGGGCCCCCTCGCCATCCCCACCTTTTACACTTCCTCCGCCCACCATACGGCATATCCGAACCTCCAAACTCCTCATTTTATATTTTAGCATACTATATACTTTTTGTCAATAGTTAATTTATATATATGCCGAGACGAACTGTTCCAGTACCAAATAAGTCTAGGAAGTCATGCGGCAGGCAGAGCGGCAACCGCCGTACAACCTTTCACAAGAGGGCATCCCTCTTCACGCTACACTTGACGACCAGTGTTTTTTCAAGGAGAAAGGGAGAACATAATGGGCTTACCTTCTTGCTTTCCGGGCAATTTCGGCTCCCTTCTCGGTTAGCGCCCAGACTTGGGCTTCATCACCCCGGAGACAGTCGCC
>CAYUAM010000140.1:0-5530 GCA_964442805.1 uncultured Anaerolineales bacterium
GCAGATAGGAGACCTGAGCCCCGGAGCGCTCCAAGAGGCCCACCAAGCGCTCATGTTCACGCTGGGCCCGAAGGAGGTTGGGCCGGCCAATATAGCCTAAGGAGGCCCACTGGGCCTCGATATGGGCCTGGTCGATGAAGGCCTCGGAGGGGCGCTTCATCATCACTCGGAGAAGCCTCCCCACCATCGATTGGCCTCCGTACCCTTTCCCCATCCTAAAAAGCCTCCTAAGGGGGGAGAGGAATCGGGGGCGGAGGGTTGGTGGCGCTCTCCGAGGTTAAGAAGGGCTTACTTGAACTTGGCGATGAACTCATCGATGGGTATAGCGGCCAGGGTTTGGATCCTTACGCTCCCTCGGGAGGCCAGTTCCACCGACACGCGGGCTACGGTCTCGTTGTCCGGCGCCTCTACGATATTTACGAAATCGTAGGGGCCCAATACCGCGTATTGGGAGACCACTTTGACCCCCAGGGCCTCGATCTCCCGATTCACTTCCTTTATCCGCTCCGGGCGCTCCTTTACCGTCTCGGCACCCTCCTCGGTAAGGGTGCTCAACATGATATAAGTAGCCATATCATCCTCCCTTCTATTGCCTATATCTCCACCCCCGTTAGAAACAGTATAACACCGCGAAAGGGTGGGGACAACCCCTAATCCAGTCGCCTATTGATGGAGAGGAAAGTTACGACGTAGATGGCCACTCCAAGGAGCAGTAGGGCCCCTACCCTTCCCCAGAGGAGGTCCAAGGTTGCCCCTTTAAAGACAATATGGCGGACGATGGCCAAATAGTGCTGGAAGGGGAAGAGCCTGGAAATCATTTGCAGGAGCCAGGGGACCTTCTCCATCCGCACCAGGTAGCCGGAGAAGGTCATGTCGGTTATGGCCAGGAGGAAGACTAAAAGCACCGCTTGTTGTTGGGAGCGGGAGAGGGTGGAGATGATCAAGCCCCAGCCGATCTCCACGGTCACGAAGAGGGCGGTAGAGCCAAATAGCAGGAAGAAGGAACCATGCATGGGCATCTGGAAGACCAACCTTGCCACCAGGAATAGGAGGAGGAAGTTCAGGAGCCCTAGGAGGAGGGCCGGTATCCCCTTCCCGGCCATTATCTCCAGCCGCCGCAGAGGAGCCACCAGCAACTGCTCTAAGGTCCCCAGTTCCCTCTCTCGAGCCAGGCCCAGGGCGGCCACGGTCAAGGTCACCTGGTAGACGATGAAGCCTAGTTGGGCGGAGACGGCATAGGAACGGGTGTTGAGGGTAGGGTTGAAAAGGATCTGGGGCCTCAAGTCGACGGAACCGCTGGTGCTCAGCCCCTTCTCTCGTATCCTATCCAGGGCGAAATCGGTGATGGCTGCCTGGGCGGCGCTCAAGCCAATATAGGCCACGATGCTATTGGAGCCATCGCCGATCACTTGAACTGAGGAAGGCTCCTTGGCGAAGCCCGAGGGGATGACCACGGCCACATCTACCTGCCCCCCGTCCAAGAGGCGGCGTACCTCCCCCTCATCGTCCGGATAATAGCGCACCTCCAACTCTTCGGTGTTGTTTAGGGCCGAGATCAATTGGCGGCTAGAGGAGGTGCCATCCCGGTCCAGGACAGCGGTGGGGAGGTCATCGATGCCCCTTCCCGTGGCCTGAGCCAGGAGAAAGAGTTGCAACATGGGCCCCAAGATGAGGAAGGCCACCAGCAGCCGATCCCGCCTTATCTGCAAAATTTCCTTGAGGACCAGGTTCCAGATCCGCCCCAACATCTTATTCTAGCCGCTTTTTGAACAAGATCGTGCTGAGGACCAGGGAGAGACCTCCCATACCTGCCAGGGTCGAGGCCGGCCGCCATAAGGAGGCCAGCCCTACCCCTTTTAAGAAGAGGTCTCGGCAGAGGGCGATAAAGTGGGTGGTGGGCAGGCTGTAGGCGATGGCCTGGGCGCTCAGCGACTCGGTGTCCACGGGCAAGATCAGCCCGGCCACGAAGAAACTAGGCACGAAGAAGAGGAAGAGGACGATGACGAAGGCGGTCTGTTGGCTGGCCACGAAGTGGGAGGTCAAGAGGCTCAAACCCATGCTGGCCAGGAAATAATCGGCGGCCAGGAGCAGGAACAGGGGAAAGGAACCCCGAAAGGGCACCCTGAACCAGAGAACCGCTATGGAGAAGGCCAAGATCACGCTCACTAAGCCGCAAGCCACGTAGGCCAGGATCTTCCCCGTTATATATTCCGCGCCCCTCAAAGGAGTGACTATCAGCCTCTCCAGGGTGCCCATCTCCTTCTCTCGGGCTATGGCCAAGGCCACGGCCAAGGCGGGGACGCAGGATACCACCGCCAATAGGCCCGGGACCATGCTCACCAGCGACTTGAGCCCTTGGTTGTACCAGGCCCGACGGCGCACCTCCAGGGGCGACCCCAAGGTGGTTCCGGAGGTGAAGGCTAGGGTGCGAGCGCTGAGGGTCCCCAGGGCTTGGCTGGCTGAAATGGGATCGATCCCGTCCGCCAGGGCCTGCAAGGGAGGGGATTTCCCTCGCAGGGCCTCCTCGCCGAAGCGGGGCGGCATGACCAAGGCCACATCCACCTCGCCCCGCTTTAGGAGGGCTTCTATCTCCTGGTAGTCGGTGGGGTAGGTGGTCACGGTGAGTTCGCCATCGCTAGTGAGGTAGGCCAAATAACGACGGGAGAAGGGGCTCTTATCCAGATCCATCGCCGCCAGGGTCACCCGTTCCACGTCGAAGGAGAAGACGTAAGAGAGGGTGAGGAGCAAAAAGGCCGGGGAGAGGAGGACCAGAAATAAGAGGCGCCGGTCGTTCATCAGGTGGCGCAGTTCCTTTTGGGCTATGGCCAAAGTCCGGCGAAGGGACATGATGCCTCCCCTGGGATTATAATCGAACTCCAGCCCCTCTGGCCACCTCAGCCGCTTCTTTCCCTTGACTTACCAAGGGGGCGATGCTAGGATGAAGATAGCCCTTTGAGCGAAGAAGCGGAGGAGGTGGAGATGAAAATAGAGGTGGCAAAGGGGGTATATTGGGTGGGGGCCATAGATTGGAACGTGCGCCATTTCCACGGTTACACCTATACCACCCCACGGGGCACTACCTACAACGCCTATCTAATCCTCGATGATAAGGTCGCCTTGGTGGACACGGTGGCTCCCTCCTTTAGCGGGGAGATGTGGGGACGGATCAGGGAGTTGATCGAGCCCCGCCAGATAGACTACCTGATCGCCAACCATGGGGAGATCGACCACTCTGGAGCCATCCCGGAGGTGTTGAGGCTGGCCCCCCAGGCCAAATTGGTGTGCAGCAAGAAAGGGGTAGAGAGCCTGGGAAGGTATTATCCTGGGGAGGGCGAGCCCATGGTGGTGAAGACCGGCGATGAGATCAAATTGGGGCGAAGGACCTTAACCTTCATCGAGGCTCCCATGCTCCACTGGCCGGATAGTATGTTCACCTACCTGAAGGAGGAGGCCCTGCTCCTGCCCAACGATGCCTTCGGACAACACCTGGCTACCTCCCAGAGGTTCGCCGATGAGGTAGAGGAGGGGCTGGTCCTCGAGGAGGCGGCCCGCTACTATGCCAACATCCTTTGGCCCTTCAGCCCCTTGATCCTCAAGAAGGTGGAGGAGGTCCAGAGGATGGGGGTGGAGATCTCCGCAATCGCCCCCAGCCATGGCCTCATCTGGCGGAAGGAGCCGGGGAAGATAATAGGCCACTATCTGCGCTGGGCCATGGGCGAAGCCAGGGCTAAGGTCCTGGTGGTCTATGAGACCATGTGGGGGAGCACGGAAAAGATAGCCCAGGCCCTAGCCGAGGGGCTGGCCAGGGAGGGGGTGGAGGTGAGCCTTTATGGCCTTCCCATGGCTGGCCCTACCGAGGTGATCAAGGAACTGCTGGAGGCCAAGGGTATCCTGGTGGGCTCCTCCACCCACAACCAGCATATGCTCTTGAACATCGCCGCCTTTTTGCACGACCTCAAGGGGCTCAAGCCGGTGGGCAAGATAGGGGCGGCCTTCGGCTCCTACGGCTGGGCCGAAAGGGCGGTGGGGGATATGGAGGAGGCCCTAAAGGAGGCGGGCATAGAGGTGGTGGAGGCCGGCTTGGCCTTCAAGTTCGCCCCCACCGGGGAGGAGTTGGAAAAGGCCGTCCGCTTCGGCCAGGAGTTCGCCCAGAAGGTCAAAGCCTCCTTGGCCTGAAAGGCCTGAATTGTAAGCAGAGGGGGCACTCGCTCAATGCCCCCGTTTTAGATTAGCGTCCTATTCAACTCCTCGACCAACCTTGGGACCTGGCCTGGTTCCTCCTTTTCTAACTGCTCCATTATGGCCTTCACTTCTTCCCTCTTGGCAGGGAGGAAAAATTCGGCCAAGGTGCGATAACCGGAAGCGTGGCCGAGGAGCCGCAGTAGGGTTCCCAGGCGGAAATCGAGTTGCTCCTCCGGGGAGAGCCCCAGATATTTTCGGATGACGGTGAGGAGGCGCTCCTTATCCTCCGGCAGTTGTCCTCGTACCTCCATCAGCACGTTGGTGGCGTGGTCGCTGGCCAGGTAACTGGTCACCTCCAGGTTCTCTATCCATAACTCTTCCTCTTTCACCACCTGGGCATCGCTCAGCCTCTGGAACTCTCCGCTCCTCTCCTTCTCGTAGAGGGGCATGCCCTCTTTTATGGTCAGGGTCCTAAGCCTGATGTAATCCGGGTCCACTTGGTTGAGGAGACGGGCTGTCTTCAGGGCGTGGTTCCTCCAGGTCTCTTCCCCTTCCAGCATCAGTTTGCCGCCAAGGCCTAGGATGACATAGAAGCAGAGGGATATCCCTGACCCCTTCACTTTCCTCCCCGCCTCGACCAGGAGATCCGAGGTCACCCCCTTATTCATATACTCCAATAGGGGGTCATAGCCGGACTCCAGGCCGATGTGGAGGCGAGTTAGGCCGGCCGTATGAAGTTGCCTCAACTCCCCCACCGATTTTCGGGCCACGCTCCTGGCTCGGGCGTAACTGGTCACCCGCCGGAGGCTGGGGAACTTCTCCTTGAGGTGGGAGATGACCTTGGCCAACTCCGAGGTCTTCATGGCCAGGCTGTTGGCGTCCTGGAGGAAGGCGGCCTGGAAGATATCGCCGTGAAAGGCCGCCGCCCGGTCGATGTCGGCCAGCATCTCCTCCAGAGGCCTCCTCTCGAAGCGCTCCCCCTTGTAAACGGGGCAGAAGAGGCATTTGTTCCAGGGACAATTCCTGGTGGCCCGGATCAAGAGGCTCCCCGCCTCGCTGGGAGGCCTTATGGGCCCCACTTCGTAGGGGATATACACACCACTTCCCTAATAGGCCCGCACCGAGAGGCCGGTCCTCCTTTGGGCCTCCCGGGCCATCTCCTCCAAGGTGGCCTTGTCCACCCTTTCCACCCTGTCCTCCGCCACCGGCCGATCGGTGGAGTAGATCTGCACCTCCCGAGGGCCGATTTTGGCCAGGGCCTCCACCCAACGGTCGAAGGCCTCCCCTCGCACGTTCTGGATGGGGCCATCGATGATGACGCTCTGAATGGTGACCTCCTCCAGGGCGC
>CAYUAM010000141.1:0-5465 GCA_964442805.1 uncultured Anaerolineales bacterium
CTTGTTGACCATAACGTGCTCCAGTCAACTCCGCGGCGTGGGTCACCAGGGAGGCAAAAAGGTCGGTCTCATAGGCCGTGGGCACGTTTTGCATCACCACTGCCGTCCGCTCCAAACCCATGCCAGTATCTATATTCTTCTCCGGCAGGGGGAGGAGTTCCCCATCGGGCTGCTGATGATATTGCATGAAAACCAGGTTCCAGATCTCCAGATAACGCTCGCAATGGGGGCAGTTGGGGCCACACTCGGGACGGCCACAGCCGTACTCCCCCCCTCGGTCGTAGAAGATCTCGGAGTCAGGGCCACAGGGCCCCGACTCGCCCGCCGGCCCCCACCAATTTTCGCCCTTGCCGAAGCGGAGGATCCGCCCCTCCGGCAGCCCTATCTTCTCCCTCCACACCTGATGAGCCTCATCGTCATCCAAGTAGATAGTGACCCAAAGCCGATCCGGGGATAGGCCGAGGCGCTCCGTGACGAACTCCCAGGCCAGGCTGATGGCCCCCTCCTTGAAGTAGTCGCCGATGGAGAAGTTGCCCAACATCTCGAAGAAGGTAAGGTGGCTCTCGTCCCCCACTCGGTCGATATCGGTGGTGCGGAAACATTTCTGGCAAGAGGCCAGCCGGCGCTGGGGAGGGAGCCTCTCCCCAGCGAAATAAGGTTTGAACTGCACCATGCCCGCGCTAGTGAAGAGCAGGGTGGGGTCCCCTTCCGGCACCAGGGAGGAACTGGCCACCACCAGGTGGTCATTCTGGGCGAAGAAGTCGAGGAAGGCCTCCCTTAGCTCCTTACTGCTTACTGGCCTCACCGCTAACCTCTCTCGAAAAGGACGCTTTTTGAAATTCTACGGCATCTCCCCGGCTATGTCAAACCTAACCTTGCGCCCCTTGATGATTAGACCCGTTTATGATATAATGATCTTCGCTACTGACCATTTACGGCAGTGAGCATCTGTAGTACTGGGTGTCGCTTGGATCGCGATGGCGACCGAGACGGCAAAAGAATAGTAACCTGGCCTCTCGGCTCGTCGGGAGGTCGTTTTTTATGTCCGAATTGATTAGGGTCGAAGGCCTTCATTTCACCTATCAGCCCGATTCGCCTCAAGCGCTGCACGCGCTTCGAGGTATAGACTTGGAGGTCCCTTCGGGCCGATACCTGGCCATCATCGGCCACAACGGCTCGGGCAAATCCACCCTGGCCAAGCATTTGAACGGCCTCCTCCTTCCCACCCAGGGCGACGTCTGGGTGGAAGGGCTGAACACCAAGGACTCCCATAACATCCGCGTCATTCGCAGCAAGGTGGGCTTGGTCTTTCAAGTCCCCGATAACCAGATCGTGGCCACGGTGGTGGAGGAGGATGTGGCCTTCGGCCCAGAGAACCTGGGGGTGCCGGAACCGGAATTGAGGGAGCGGGTGGAGTGGGCCCTCAAGACGGTGGGGCTTTGGGAGGCCCGCCACAAGGCCCCCCACCTCCTCTCCGCAGGGGAGAAACAGATGCTGGCCATAGCCGGCATCCTGGCCATGAACCCTCGCTGCCTGGTATTGGACGAGGCCACCGCCCTCCTCGCCCCGCGAAGTCGTGAGGAACTCCTCTCTACCATAGACCACCTCCATGGCCAGGGAATGGCCATCGTAGCCATCACCCATTTCATGGAGGAGGCCATCCGTGCCCAGGAGGTGGTCGTCCTCCACCAGGGAGAGGTGGTCAAGCGCGGTTCCCCCAGGGAGGTCTTCTCCGATTTGGAGGAGATGAGGAGGCTGCAACTCGACCTGCCTCAACCCGCCGCCTTGGCCCATGGACTCCACCGGCGGCACCATACCTTCCCCCCTAACCTTCTAACGGTGGAAGAGGTGGTGAGCGCGGTCTTAGAGCATTGCCATGAGGCGGTCAGCCATGGCTGAAGGGGAAGCGATAGTGGTCGTAAACTCCCTCCATAACACCTATATGAAGGGGACTCCCTTGGAGACAACAGCCCTACGAGGGGTGGACCTGGTGATTCATCGGCATGAGGCGGTGGGCATCGCCGGCCCCGCCGGAGCGGGCAAATCCACCCTGGCCCAGCACCTGAACGGCCTCCTTCGTCCTTCCTCCCCCGGCAAGGTGATCATCGATGGCCAAGACCTGGCCGATCCCCAGGTCGACATCCGGGCCCTCAGACAAAAGGTGGGACTGGTCTTTCAGTTCCCCGAGCAGCAACTCTTTGAACGGCTAGTGGGAGACGATATCGCCTTCGGCCCTCGCCAGATGGGCTTGTCCAAGGAGGAGGTCAGGGAACGGGTGCGATGGGCCATGGAGATGGTGGGATTGGGCTTCCAGGAGTTCAAAGACCGCCATACCCTCTCCCTTAGCGGGGGGGAAAGGCGGAAGGTAGCCCTGGCCGGCGTCCTGGCCCTGAAGCCGGAGGTCTTGATCTTGGACGAATCGACTACAGGCCTAGACCCCCGTTCGCGCCTCGATTTCTTGGTGGGGATAAAGGGGTTACATCAATTCCAAGGCCTGACCTTGATTTTCATCTCCAACCATATGGAGGATCTAGCCAGCGTTACCGAGCGGCTCTATATCTTGAATGAGGGGCAGGTGGTCATGGAGGGGCCCACCCGGCGGCTCTTCAGTCAGGGCGAGGAACTGGCCAGGTACGGCCTTCGCCCCCCTCCCGTGGCCCAGATCACCTCCCAACTTCGGGCCAAGGGTTTGCCCATTAGCGAAGTGGCTTTAACCGTGGAAGAGGCGGAGGAGAGGTTGTGGAAAGTTTTGAACTCTTGAGGAATATCACCATCGGTCAATACCTCCCCACCGGTTCGCCCCTTCATGGCCTTGACCCTCGAGTGAAGTTGGTAGCCTTCACCCTCCTGTGTGGGGCTTTCCTCCTTGGCTCCGGTCCAGCGGGCATTTTTCTGGGCCTTATGGCCTTGGTGGGGCTCCTAGCCCTGGCCAGCGTGCCGCTCCGCTACGCCCTGCAGGGGCTGCGGCCGGCTTTGCCCTGGCTGCTGCTTTTGGCCGCCCTACAACTTTTCATAGTCCGCCCGGGAACCCAAGGCGCTGTAATATGGAGTTGGGGCTTCCTAAACCTCACCACGGGCGGAGTGCAGATGGCCGTAGTCACCTTGGGCCGCTTCGGGGCCTTGATCTTGCTAATCAGCCTGCTCACCTTCTCCACCGATGTCACCGCCCTGACTCATGGAGCCGAGGGTTTGCTCAGGCCTTTTCAGCGGATAGGGCTGCCGGCCCATGAATTGGCTCTGGTGGCCACCATCGCCCTACGCTTCGTGCCTCTCTTGGCTGGCGAGATGGAGCAGATAATGAAGGCCCAGGCTTCCCGAGGGGCTGATTTCGGCCGGGGACGTGGCGGCCTCATCCAGCGAGTGAGGCGGATCTTTCCCTTGCTCATCCCCCTCTTCCTCATCAGCCTGGAGAGGGCCGAGGCTCTAGCCTTGGCCATGGAGACCCGCTGTTACACTGGCGGACGAGGCCGTTCTCATCTCATCCAACTGCACAGCCGTCCTATCGATTATGCCGCCTTGGGCCTATCCTTGCTCTTGGCCCTGGCCATCGTCGGGGTTGACCGCTGGCTCCCTTTAAGCCTGGGGAGTTGGTTGGCGCATTTCTAAAGAAATGATTATGAGGAGGTCGATATGAAAGTCACCGTACGTCAAATCGTGATCGCCGGGGTGATGAGCGCCATCGCCATCTTCTTGGGAGCCTCACATCTGGGCTTCATCCCCTTCCTGGCTGGCACAGCCATCACCATCATGCATGTTCCGGTAATCATCGGGGCGGTATTGGAGGGGCCATTGGTTGGGGTCATCATCGGCGCCCTATTCGGCATCTTCAGCCTCATCCAGGCCAACGTCGCCCCCACTGGCCCCGGCGATCTGCTTTTCCGCGACCCCCTGGTCTCCATCTTCCCCCGCCTATTCATCGGCCTGGCCGCTTACTATGTCTACGCTCTCCTGAAGCGATGGAATAAGGTTGGGGCATTGGGGGCAGCCGCCCTAGTAGGCACTCTGACCAACACGGTTTTGGTCCTGGGGATGATCGGCTTGCGCCGTTATGCTCCCTGGCCCCTATTGGTAACGGTAGGGTTGACCAATGGCCCCCTGGAGATAGTGGCCGCCATCCTCATCACCTTGGCCGTGGTCATCCCCTGGCAGCAGATCGAGACCGGACGGGGGAAAAGGAGCCTGGAATGAGAACCCTGCTTTGTATAGATATAGGCAATACCAATATCGTTTTCGGCCTCTACGGGGATGGCAAGATGTTGGCCCATTGGAGGATCGCCACCGACCACGAGCGAACGGCCGACGACTACGGCGTCCTCCTCCTCGACCTCTTCGCCCACCAAGGCCACCAGCCGGAGGAGGTGGAGGGGGTAGCCATAGCCAGCGTGGTTCCTCCTCTAACCCCCACCTTCACCGAGTTGAGCCGGCGATATCTGAAGCAAGAGGCCCTGGTGATCGGGTCGGGGGTGAAAACGGGGGTGAATATCCGCTACGATAACCCCCGGGAGGTGGGAGCGGACCGCATAGCCAACGCGGTGGCGGCCTATCGCCACTACGGCGGGCCTTGCTGCGTGGTCGATTTCGGAACTGCCACCACCTTCGACGCCATCTCCCGGGAGGGCGACTACTTGGGAGGGGCCATCGCCCCCGGCATCGTCATCGCCTCCGAGGCCCTCTTCACCCGCACGGCCAAATTGCCCCGAGTGGAACTGGTCCGCCCCCGTAAGGCCATAGGCCCTAACACCACCGAAGCCATGCAGTCAGGGCTCATATTTGGCTACGTGGGCCTGGTGGAAGGTATCGTGAGCCGCTTCCGCCAGGAACTGGGGGAGGATTTGAAGGTAGTGGCCACGGGAGGGCTGTCAGAGGTGATCGCCCGGGAGACGGAGGCCATCCAGACTGTGGACCCCTTCCTCACCCTGGAAGGCATCCGCTTGGTCTATGAGATGAACCAGAGTTGAGGGGGAAATCATGGCCAAGAAGTGGTATAACTCTATTACCGACGTGCCGGGCCTCCTGGTGGGCCACGCCACCGACCTAGAGGCCTTGACCGGCTGCACGGTGGTCCTCTGCCCCAAGGGGGCAGTGGTGGGAGTGGACCAGAGGGGAGGAGCCCCCGGCACCCGAGAGACCGACCTGGCCCGACCCCTGCACCTAGTTCAGGAGGCCCACGCCGTCCTCCTGGCCGGGGGGAGCGCCTTCGGGCTGGAGGCGGCCACGGGGGTGGTCAGATACCTGGAGGAGAGGGGGATAGGCTTCGATACCAAGGTGGCCCGAGTGCCCATCGTCCCTGCGGCCATCCTCTACGACCTGGATATCGGCGACCCCAAGGTGCGTCCCGACGCGGAGATGGGATACAGGACCTGCCAAGCGGCCAAGTCGGGCCCCGTGGAGGTGGGCAATGTGGGAGCGGGCACCGGGGCCACCGTGGGCAAGGTCCTGGGGCCAAGGCAGGCTACCAAGTCGGG
>CAYUAM010000142.1:0-5455 GCA_964442805.1 uncultured Anaerolineales bacterium
ATGGAGTTGGAGTATGCCCAAAGCCATGCCATCTTGGGGACTGAGTTCCTGAACGGCTGTCATTCTTTGCATGACTTGGCTCGCTTGGTTCGCCATCACCACGAATGGTATGACGGTCGAGGCTACCCCGATGGTTTGGCCGGGGAGGATATACCCTTGGAGGCTCGTATCCTGGCCCTTTGTGACGCGGTGGAGGCCATGGCCTCCGACCGGCCTTATCACCGAGGGATGTTGATCCCGGAGATAATCGCCGAACTGAGGCGCGCTTCAGGCACCCAGTTCGATCCCCTGGTGGTGGAGGCCTTCGTGAGGGTGGCCCAGAGGGAAGGGGAAAGGTTAGTTATCAATTCAACTCGCCAGGTGAATGAGCACCTTCCCTCGGAGAGGCAACCCTTCGGTCTCGGTGTTGGCACGTATCTTCCGGGGAGTTGACGGTGAGGGAAAAGCATCCATCGAACTTCTATCATTGGTCGGTAATTTTCCTAGGGCTCTTGGTTTTCGGTGGCCTCTTGGTCTGGCAGGGAGTTTCGGTGACCCCCTGGGTAGTCCTCCTGGCCACCTTTGGCGCCCTCTCTGAGCGGATGGTGGTCCGACTGCCTCGGACCACCATGACCCTCACCTTTGGGCTGGTGCTCTTGGCTTTGCTCCTAGGAGGGCCGGCTGAAGCCAGCCTGGTCAGCGTCATGGCCTCCCTGGTCGGCTTTGGGCTCCTGCGAAGACAGCCCCTGAAGAGGACCCTCTTCTACGTGAGTCACCAGGCCTTGGCCAGCGGACTGGCTGGGTTCTCCTATCTGGTCGGCCAGCGGCTCCCCTATTGGTTCCTAACCACCATCCACCTTCCTGCCCTGGCCCTCTACACCCTCATTTATTCCCTCCTCTCTCAGGGCCTGATCTGGTTTTATGACCACGGGGTGGTCAAGACCAGGGAGCCAGCGCTCCCCCGGACCGATCTCCTGGTGGCTTTTCTCCTCACCCCGGCGCCCCTCTTTCTCTATTACCTATTTACCATTAGGGACCTGGGAGCCTTGCTCTTGGTGCTTTTCCCCCTCTTGGCCTTCTTCGCCGCCTTCACCACCTACATCAATATCGGCACCACCTATGATGAGGTTCGTCTCCTCTACGAGGTCTCTCAGGAATTCATGGTGGCCCTGACGAAGAGGGAGACCACCCAGATGATGGCTCAGCGCCTAGGGGAGGGGATGGGCCGCATGGTGCGAAGCGACGATCGCCTCATATATCTCTTCCTGCCGGGGGTGGAAGAGTTTCGACTGCTCTATGCCTACACTGGGGATGAGGCGCCAGAAGTCATCACCCCAGGGGAGGGGCTCTTGGGTCGGATCTTTAAGGGTGGACAGGCCACTATCTACAGTCGGTCCGCTGGGGAACCCCTGGGTAACAGCCCTCCAGCCTCGGAGTCTCGCCGAGGAGCCCTCCTGGTTGCTCCCCTCTTGGCTGAGTCAGTCCTGGCCGGTTGGCTGGTCTTGATTCGCTACGGTAGAAAGTTCAGCGCTGAGGAGTTACGCCTGGTCACCATCTTGAGCAGCCAAGCGGGGGTACTCTTGAGGAATGCTCAACTATATGAGGAGTCCCAACGCTTGACTCAGGTCGACCCACTGTTGGAAGTTTTGAATCGTCGAGCCTTCATGGAACGGGCGGAGAAGAGACTGGCCCAGGCTCGATTATGGGGTCAAAAGATGGCCTTAGTCATGGCTGACCTGGACGATTTCCGCCTCGTCAACAACCTCTATGGTCATCAGACGGGAGATTCCGTGTTGCAGAGGGTGTCTGAGGTCTTGCGAAGGTCGGTGAGGGAGGCTGATCTTGTGGGCCGATACGGCGGGGAGGAGTTCGTCATCCTCCTCTCCGGCACCGATAGCGATGAGGCTCGACGGGTGATGGAGCGGATGAGGGGGAATATCGAGGGAAGCCGCCTCCCGGGCAATGGGGAACTAAGGGTCACCGTCAGCGCAGGGATAGCCCTCTTTCCTGAGGACGCTTTAGACCTGGTCAGCCTCATCCGTAAGGCCGACCAGGCCGCCTATCTGGCCAAGCGCACGGGAAAGAATCGGGTTTGCTTCTATGAGGAAAGGGAGATTCATGGATAGGGAGGGGCCCGTCATTTGGCCAAGCCAGGGGATGGCCTCCAGCGGTCGATGGCGGTTTTTATTGTTGATGATCATCTTCAATGCCCTCTTGATCTCCATGGCCTTCCTCTCCCTGCAACAGAAGGAGATGGAGACTCGGGTATTGACCCTGCGACAGAGACGGATCCTGGTGGAGGAGAGGCTGAGCACGGAGGAGATCACCCGCACCCGAGTGGTGACCATCGTGGTCACGCCACTCCCTTCAGCCGAGCCTTGAGGTGTGAATGGAAGGACGACTATCGGAGAGGTTAGAGCGAGGGGTCCCGTGGCTGCCCTTTTTGGCTAGCGGGAACCGGGGGAGATTCCTCTTCTTCTTGGCTGTTCTTAACCTGTTGTTCCTAGCCGTGGTTTTGCTCTCCCTGCGTGGGGTAGAGATACGCTGGGAGATCAAGCGGGAGGAGATCTTGGCCCGTCGGCTTAGGGAGGTCAGAGCCACGCAGGTGGTCCCGCTCATCGAGTATGTCTACGTGACGGCCACTCCCACACCACAGATGGTGGCCCTCGCCATGTCACCCACACCGCTGCCACCTACTCCTATACCTCCTTCGCCCACTAAGGTTATGGTGCCCCCACCTAGGTCCAGAACCACCCCTACCCCTACCGCTATAGGCATGGCTACGCCCACGGTTATCCCTACGCCTACTCCTACTTTCACCCCTGGGCCCCCGCCACCACATGATACGCCCACCCCTGCCCCTGAGCCGAGGAGGAGGCGGACCCCCACCCCGACTCCAACATGTACCACCACCCCTGCGCCGACGGATACGCCCACTCCTACCCCGACGCCAACCGATACCCCCACCCCAACGCCGACTCCTACAGATACGCCAACTCCTACCCCTACTCCGACCCCCACGGATACACCCACTCCCACCTCTACCTCTGATCCGCCTCCAGCCCCTCCTCAAGGTTTGCGAGCGGCAGGCGGCGATGGTCAGGTCAGCCTGGGTTGGGAGGCTAACAGCGAGCCGGATTTGGCGGGATATATCCTTTACCGCTCCACCACCCCGGGAAGTGGATACGAGGAGATCGCTACCCTATCCACTACTGACTGCTTGGATACCGGCCTGACCAATGGAGAGAGCTATTATTACCTGGTCAAGGCTTTCGACACTTTCGGTGGCCAGTCCGATCCCAGCGATGAGGTCCAGGCCACGCCATCGGCCATCACCGAGCCTTATCCCTCCTGCGTTATTGGCAACTGCAATGACGCCCAGGGGCCCCCTGATGGCGTCTGGGATAATATTCATGTAGGAGAGGAGATAATCTTGGATCTGGGAGAGGGGAACGGCATCATCGATGGGGATGGCTATGATTTGGTCTATTATGAACGAGAGTACCTGGACACGGGAAAGGTCCAGTTAGACTGGGTCATCGTAGAGTTATCGGCGGATGGCTCTAGTTGGCACACCGTCTTCTACTGGGGGGATGGGGTGCCTAGCGTGAACACCAATATCGCTTCCTATGCCACCGATGGAGACGGTGAGGCGGATAATGAGGAGATCCCCTTCGACGATCTCTGGCCCAGTAGCACGGACCCCGTCTATCAGACCGGAGTGGCCATAGATATTGAAGGTTTGGCCCCGAGTGGCTTCGCCTATCGCTACCTGCGCATCAGTTGTCCGGGGGACGGAGGGGACCCAGCGGAGCCGGATGCCATCGAGCGACTGAACTAAGAGCGCGATTATTGGTGGCGAGAAGGGGAGGCGGGGAGCGGGAGGCACCTAGCAAAATGCTAGGTGCCTCCTTGCCTTGGGGGACAGGTTGTGGTAAACTATCCTTGAGCCCCCGTAGCTCAGTGGATAGAGCAGCGGCCTCCGGAGCCGTGTGCGCGCGTTCGAATCGCGCCGGGGGTACTTCCTAGATATACTACTTCATCAACAGATAACACGTAGAGGGGGAACGTGTAATAGAGCGTTCCCTTTTCTTTGCCCACCTCGATCTTTTGTACGAGACTCTTCAACACATGCCTTGTTCTCTGCTCACAAGAGGTGGGAAGGCTCTATCGCCCGCGCAGCCCGCTTGACCAACTAGGAAAAGCCGTCTAGCGCTACCGATGTTACAGGGTTCTCCGCATCATCCTGCAAATCATTCAGGCCAGGATCGAGGGTTCGGCGGGGGTCAATTCCTCCTCAAACACCCCCATCCTGACAAGAAGATCGATCCCGGAGCGACAGAACCGTCCATCTTGGCTGAAAGAGGAGGGCCTACTGCTGGGCACCATGCACGTGGAAGACAGATGGGCGACCTCCAAGCGCTGAAGGTCGCCCATCGTGCCGTGGAAAGACAACAATGACCTACCGGGGCCTCTATTTCAAATGCGACCCGTCCTTCTGCCTCTAACCACAGTCCGCCTGAGAGATGGTCCCCTGATGCGGGCTCGCCTATCCTAGGAGAGTTCTCCTCTCAGATTCTCAAGCCGAACTCCTTGCGGCCACTGCGACTATGGGCAACTACTCTGGGTGACCTCACCGTCGGTGGTCCACCAGTAGTCACACCTAGTTGGCATGTGACGCAGGTAAATATTGAATGGGGCGTCGGCGTCGCCGGAGGCGATCACGTCAGTGTCACCAACTGCGCGCGCAGTTATCGATGAAAGGTTCTCATCGGCCATGTAGATGTCCACGGCCGACTGCACGACCCCCAACTCGGCATCCTCCACGTCCGATTCGGCACTGCTCCCCACGCCTCTCAAAGAGAGGGCCACAATCCCGAACAGGACGGCCAGGATGGAGATGGTCACCAGCAACTCCACCAGGGTGAACCCGCCTTCGTTACTATGGATCCTCTTGAACATTGGTTTCACCTCCTTTCCTCTGAATAGTGGTCTTGATTGCGGCAAGATCTAGCTCCTTTCCGTTAGTCAATATAACCATCCCCGCTCTCAGGTGTCAATGGTATTTCAGTCCTATTGAGACTTGTCATTGCAATGAAGTAGTAAGAATTTGTAATCTTGCAATCCTCTTATCCTCCGCACTCGGCATCCTAAGAACCTCCGGTCAGCCCTAGGAGGCTCCGAAGGCTATCCCGATCGTTGGCCTTGGTCAAAGCCTCATCTTTGGAGATGAGCCCCTTCTGGTAGAGAACCTTCAGCGCTTGTTCCAAGGTCTGCATGCCGTACTTGGCCCCCGTTTGGATGGCGTTGGGCATCTGATGGGTCTTGCCCTCGCGGATGAGGTTGCGTATGGCAGGCGTGGCGACCATAACCTCTACCGCAACAACTCGCCCTGCACCGTCGAGCCGAGGAAGCAATGTCTGGCTCAAAACGCCTTCTAGGATAGTAGAAAGTTGCACCCGTATCTGCTTCTGTT
>CAYUAM010000143.1:0-5446 GCA_964442805.1 uncultured Anaerolineales bacterium
AACTCTCCTCCCACTTCCGGCCCCTCGTCCCAGTCCAGGCCCAGCCAGCGCAGGCTGTCGAGTATCCCCCCTAGTGACTCCTCGGTGGAGCGAGCCTGGTCCGTATCCTCTATGCGCAGGATGAAAGTGCCCCCGTGATGACGGGCGAAGAGCCAGTTGTAGAGGGCGGTGCGGGCCCCTCCTACATGGAGATAGCCGGTAGGGCTAGGGGCAAAGCGGACGCGGACCTTCATAAGAACCTCTCCACCTCTGAAATCTGCCATCGGAGTTGCTGCCCATAGGTAGGGTGGGGGCGGAAGGGGCGAATGCACTCCTCAAGGGTAATATTACCTATCACCTCGATTCGGTCAAGGTCGCCGGTGCCCAGGCCTTTTCTCTTACAGTAGTGGAGATAGCCGATCTCATCGATGTCAAAGCCCATGATCTTGGCCGCCACCGTGTCCGCGGCCAGGAAATCGGTGCTGGCCATGGCTATCCCCAATTCCACCGGGTCGCCATCTACTGGGCCATTTCCCTCCATGGCCAGGTAACCGTCGATGATGCTCAGATGGGGGGCGATATATTTGGCCAAGGTGTAGAGGTTGAGGTTGATGGCCGGATACCCCTGATGGATGATCGCTTTGTCGCTGCGAAGAAGGGGAGCCGCCAGTTTCGATTTCGCCTCCTCAAAGAGAGGGGCCTGCTTGACCCAAGAAGGGACCAAACGCGCTAAAGTGGAGAAGCCGCTCCCCTTTTGGTCGCGGATCAGGCTTCCCACCACCATGTTCTTGAGGGAAAGGGTTACTATCACCACATCGTGGATCTTGGGCGGGCCGATGGAGATGCGATAGGGGCTCTCCCAGACGCTCCTGGCCACCCGCACCGCTATGGGCTTGAAATGGCGATCGTAGACCTCTACCTCCACCCCATGGTCTTCGTTTAGGTTGAGGAGGCGAAGGCCGTATTCCTCCTTCAAAGGTTCATAGCCGAAGCGACCATAACCTTCTTCCGTGCCTCCCAGGCCGGCTCCCTCGGCGATGACTATGCTCCCCTCATAGCGAGGTCGAAGGAAATCCAGGAGGGCTCGCACGGCCCCCACATGGGTGGCCGCCAATTGGTTTCGAATAGAGACGAAATTGGGCTTGATGAGGAGGCCTTGGGGGGGCAAGCGGATATCTTCCTCTATCGCTTCCAGGGCCTGGGCGATATTGTGATAGCGGTTCGTTCCCTTCATCAGAGCCACTTTGGCTCTCATCAGAATTCTAGCCTCCGATGGCGCAACAAGATGCTTTGCACTATCCCTTCCGCGGCCAGGAGGACCAAGAGCCCGCTGCCCCCATAACTTAGGAAGGGGAGGGAGATCCCGGCTGCGGGGACGAGCCCTAGATTCATGCCTATGTTGACGAAGGCTTGGAAGGAGATCATGGCCGCCACCCCGCAAGCGATGAGTTTCCCGAAATCGTCGCCCGCCAGGGTCGCCGCGCGCAGGATGCGGAAGAGGACCAACCCCAGGAGAAAAAGGAGGATGAGCACCCCCACGAAGCCCAGTTCCTCGGCCAGGACGGAGAAGATGAAATCGGTATGGCGGATGCGCAAAAAATGGAGCTGGCTTTGGCTGCCACTGGCGAAGCCTTGCCCCAACCAGCCGCCGGCTCCCACGGCGATTCGAGCCTGGTTTATATTATACCCAGCCCCTAGGGGGTCATATTGCGGGTTCAAAAAGACGATAACGCGCTCTCGCATATAATCTTCTAAGGAGAACCAGATGAAAGGGGCCGCAAGGGCTACAAATAGGGCCAGGAGGGCCAGGTGGCTGAGACGCGCCCCGCCCATCAATATCATGGCCAGCCATATGCCGCCCAATATGAGGGTGGTCCCGAGACTGGGCTGGAAATAGATGAGGACCATAGGGAGGGCTACGTAGAATAGGGAGAGGAGAAGTTGGGGAAGCCGCTTTATCCCCGGGCCACGATCGGAGAGGTGCTTTGCTAAGGTGATGATGAGGAACAATTTGGCCAACTCCGCTGGCTGGAGGGGGAATAATCGGAAATCCAGCCAACGTTGCGCGCCGAAGGAGACCCGTCCTATGACCAGGACGAGGAGGAGGGAAAGTATGGTCAAGATATACAGGGCTCCCTGGAAATTTTCCAGGTACCTATAATCGACCTTGGCCATCAGAAACATGAGGCCCAAGCCCACCAGGGCGTAGATGGTCTGGCGCAGGAAGAAATCCTCCCAGGGGCTTTCGCTCACCTCCCTGGAGGCTGTGGTGGCGCTATAGATCATGGCCAGGCCGTAGAGGATGAGGAGCAAGGTGGCCCCCAGGAGCACGAAATCGAAATTTTGTCTCCTTCGCTCTATCATGGTGTCTCGTAGGGCAGATCGAAGTAATGGGCCAGGATCTGAGCAGCCACGGGGACGGCAGTCACCGAGCCTTCGCCGCCTCCCTCCAGGAAGACCACCAAAGCGATCTCAGGCTCCTCCGCTGGAGCGAAGGCGGCAAACCAGGCATGCGTGGGCAACCTGCCCTTGCTATCCCGGGGTCCTGGGTATTCGGCGCTCCCCGTTTTTCCGGCTACCGCTATTCCGGGAAGTTCGGCCCGCCTGGCCGTGCCCCAGGCCACGGCGCCCTGCATCCCTTCCCTTATCAGGGCCAGGTTCTCCGGGGATACGGGTAATTGACGGATGATCTCCTTTTGGAAAGGGCGAATAATCTGGCCCTCAGCATCCCGCACCTCGCGGACGATCTGTGGCCGGTACAATGTTCCTCCGTTGGCTATGGCCGCCATGGCATTGAGTAGTTGCAAAGGGGTAACCAATATATACCCCTGTCCGATGGCCATATTGTAGGTGTCCCCGGTGACCCAACTTTCCCCATAGGTTAGCCGCTTCCAATCCTCGCTGGGGACTAGTCCATTGCTCTCGCCGGGGAGATCGATGCCGGTAGGCTCCCCGAACCCGAATAGGCGGGCATAATAAGCCGTCATGGAGAGGCCCAAGCCGGGGAAATCTTGGTACCCCCCGGCCAGTTTATAGAAAAAGATGTCGCAAGATTGAGCGATGGCCCCTACCACGTTCAAGGATCCATGTCCCGGTTCATACCAGCAATGGAAGGGCTGGGCGAGCGAGGGGTCGTCGGGGGCGAACCGATGGGGAAGCCAGATCGTCCCCGGGCAACTTAGGGTGGAATGGCGGTTGATCACCCCTTCCTCTAAACCGGCCGTTGCCACTATGGGCTTGAAGGCGGAGCCGGGCGGATAGAGCCCGCTTAGGGCGTGATCTACCAAGGGGTGGTTGGGGTCGCTTTGAAGGGCTTCATAATCCTCTTCAGATATGCCGCCGATGAAGAGGTTATTATCATAGGAGGGGAGGGAGACCAGGGCCAATATCTCCCCCGTTTGGGGGTCCATGGCTACCACCACGCCCGATGCGGAGCCGGCGCGCCGCATCCCCTCTTGAAGGGCCTCGGTGGCGGCTTGTTGCAGGTCGAGATCGACGGTCAAGATGAGGTTATGGCCCGCTTGAGGCTCTATGGGGGCGCCCATGGTCCGCATCTCCCGTCCAGCCACATCGACCTCTATATGTTTCCGCCCCTTTACCCCTTGCAACTCCTTTTCAAAGGTTAATTCCACCCCGGTCAAACCCACTAAGTCGTTCACTTCATAACCCTCCGGCAGGTATGCTTCTATCTCTTCCTGGGGGATGGGGCCCACGTAGCCGAGGAGATGAGAGGTCAAGGGGCCATATAGATATTCCCGCTTAGCCTCCACCTGCACCAACACTCCTGGCAGATCGAGATGCTCCTCTTCTATGGTGAAGGCGACCTCCCGCGGAACGTTGCGAGCCAAGATCACGGGCTGGAAGGGGTTCTTTCTCCCTTCCTCGATCAGTTCTTTTATCCCTATAGCGGTTGGCCTCTGGAAAGAGGTCAAGGCCTTGGCTGAGTGGCCCTCGCTAGCCATCGCCAGTAACTCGGCTAGCCGCTCTATGACCTCATCTTCCCTTTCCGGCGGGAGGTCGGCGGGGACTACGGCCAGGCTGAAACTGGGGATATTCCTGACCAGGAGATTTCCCTCTCGGTCGTAGATGACCCCCCTGGGCGCGAGGATGGAGACTAATCGGAAACGGTTATGGATGGCCCTCTCCCGGTTCTCTTCCCCCTGTACGATCTGCAATCGCCAACTCTGAAAGGCCAGGAGGGAGAGGGCCAGGACTATGAGCAAGCGAAACAAGGCTATCCTCAAGTTTGGTGCTGGCTTCTTCATCTCAAATATCCTTAACTTGAAATGAAATGGGCATATTTCTCATTATAAGGCAGGGGCGGCCTGTTGACAAGCCTCTGGAGGTTCCCTGAAAACCGGCTCTTTGGGGAAGAGGTAAAGAGGGTTTCAGATCAGAGCACTCTGTGTGGATATTGCCCTAGATGACCGAGGGTGGAGGCATTCCTATGGCTATAACTCCAGCCTCGCCCTTCCAAAGCGACGGTGAAGCCAGAACAAGAAGGGATAAAGGGGGAGGGTCAGGAGCATGTTAAGGAGAACGGAGGGAGGAAAGAGGTAGGAGAAAGCCCCTGACCAGGCCACCGTGTGGCCCAGGGATCGCCAAGCCAGGAGGAAGAGGGAATTATAGATCAAGGTGGCCAGAAGGATGGCTGCCAGGGGAAAGAGGAGGTTACGGCGATAGAGGCCTCTACGGGCGATGCCCGCTAGGAGACCCATCAGGGTGAGGACGATGGCCGAGAGGCCCAGAGGGGAAGCGGAGAGCAAATCCAGGCTTATCCCCCCTATGAACCCCCATATGGCTCCTTCCCTTACTCCTCGGATCAACCCCCAGGAGACCACGAAGATCAACACCAAGTCGGGTCGGAGGCCTCTCCAGGAAAGATGAGGTGCGAGGGAGGATTGGGCCAGGGCCGCGCTTACCAGGAGGAAGATGGTCAGATAGAGGTTCATTATCTATTCGCTTCGAAATTGGTGATGATTAACACTATCTCCAAGTGATTGAACTGCACGGTGGGTTTCACCTCGGCTTCTTGGAACGGCTCCACATCCCTTTGACGGACACTGGTCACTTGGCCTACGATCAGCCTCTTGGGGAAATGGCCTCCCAACCCGGAGGTGAGGACTAGATCGCCCACTTTCACCTCTTCACCTTGCTGGATATAGCGCATCACCAGGCTCCCGTCGGTCTGGCCTTGAACCACCCCCGTGGCTCGGGAACTCTGGATGAGGGCGTTGACCGAACTGGAAGGGTCAGTGATGAGCAATACCCGAGAGGAACGAGGGTAGACCTCCACGATCCTGCCTACTAGGCCCTGGGAGGTCACCACCGGCATGTTCGCCGTTATCCCGTCGCTGCTTCCTCGGTCGATGAGGATATATCCTAGGAAGTTGCTGGGATCACGACCGATAACCTCTGCGGCCACCAAGCGGAAATCGGGGTTTGCCTCCTTGAAGCCCAGTTGCTC
>CAYUAM010000144.1:0-5443 GCA_964442805.1 uncultured Anaerolineales bacterium
CATCTGCCTTGGCCTTGACATCGGCGAACTTCAGGAACCATTCGATCTTCTCCCTGATCTCTCGCTTCGATTTCTCTATGGTGTCCCTGGTATCTATCTCGTAGGCCCAGAGGTTCTCCACCCCTGCCACGGAGATCTCGGCGCCGAAGACATCCTGGTCCAGAAGGCTGGTCAGACTGTGCACGGGATTGGTGGAGGCTAGAAGAGTGCGCCTACCCTGCCGCGCCAACCATAGGGCCGCTGTCCCGGCCATCACCGTCTTGCCCACTCCTCCCTTGCCGCCGAAGAAGACATACTTCATATCGGGGTGCTCGGCCAAAAACTGTTGCATGGTTTTTTCAATCATCCTTCACTCCCCTAAAATTCTCCAAACATAGCCTTGGCTACCTTCCCGATCATCTCCAGGCCGGTTATATCCCGCTCGAACTCCGGGACATAGGCCAAAACCTCGTCCCCAAGGGTCTCCTTGATTTCCTCCAGGTGACCTGATTGCATCTCTAGTCGGTGACGCAGAAAATCGGGGATGTTCTCTTGAGCCAACTCTGGGGGTAGAACGCGATTGACTATATAGCCGCAAAGGGGCACATCGTATTTGGCGAAGAGTTTAGCCGCCTTCATGGTGTCCAAGATGGCCATCTGTTCCGCGATGACCACGAAGAAGAAAGCCGTCTTTTCCCTGTCGGTGAGGATGCTGGAGGAGGTGTTGATGCGGTACCTTATATATTGAAGTTCCTTAAGTATCTGATCCTCCTCCCATTCCTTCTTTCGCTCCACCACCGCTGCTACCTTGGCATACTCCTCCATCTCCTCGCGTAACTTGGTGATCTTCGCAATCCACTGGTCGTATACGCTAGCCATGCTCAGATAATAGAGAGCGTGGCCCAATGGCACCAAGTCGTAGATGTAATAATCGTACTCGCCAGCAACGACGATATCCACCACTTGGTCGAAGATAGCGCTCTCTTCCATGGCCGGCTCCGCTGCCGCCGCCTGGATGTAATCTTCAATCTCCTCCGGTATCTGCTCCAGGCCGTACATCTCTATGATCTTCTGCCGGATCTCCTCCTGATACTCCTTGATGCGCTTATCAGCATCTATCTCCTGGGCGAAGAGATTCGGTATTATCTCCACCGGCCCCATACCGAAGATATTCCTCTCGAAGATATCGGATAGCGATGCCTGGGGATCGACGGAGAAAACCAGTACTTTGTAGCCCTTCTTGGCCAGCCAATAGGCTGTGGCGGCCGAAAAAGTAGTCTTGCCCAACCCCCCCTTGCCGCCATACATGATATAGCGGCGCTCCGGGTTCTCCTCGAAAGTCCTCGGTAAAGTAATTTTGATCACCCCCTTGTGTAGAAATTGCCCTCTTAGGCTAGGGCGTCAGTTAGATCGCGTTCCCTGAGCATGCGCCGCTTCCAGGTGGAGATCTGGGGCACAACGTAAGGCAAAAGCCGCAGCGAGTAGTAGGGTGGGAGGATAGGTATGCCCAAGAGATCCCCCATGGTGATGAGGATGAATAGGTGCTCCATGCTGCCCCGGGTCTTGAGGGCGAAGCGGGTCATGTCGTGGCCGGCCAGGCCGTAGAGAAGATCGCGCACGCTCCGGCCCAGTCTCTTTAGGCCACTTGTTTCTTGCTCTTCTGGCATTTGACTGCCTCCTTGTATTATTAGGTTCCTCCACCGACTGATCAGCCGATCTCTTGATCACATAAATCGGTTAAATCTCTTTCTCTCAGCATGCTGCGACGCCATATATCTAGGGTGGGGACGATGTGCGGCAGGAGCCGCAGGGAATAGTAAGAGGGTAATATGGGCACGCCCAACAAGTCACCGAAGACCATCAAAACGAAGAGATGCTCCAAATTGGCCCGGGCCTCCTTTAGCCCACGCGCCATGTCGTAGATGGTCATCCCATAGATGACCTGACCGAAGCCGCGCGCCACATCACGCAGCCGATCCAGTTTCGTTACCCTCATAGCACCCTCATGGTATCGTTTGCCTAGGCCAATGATATATTATTTGCTCTAACTAGTCAAAAGATAAGCCAGAAAGGGGAGCCCCCTCCTAGGCAAGGGCCTCCCGAGCCATCCGATACGACCACAAAGTGACGGGAGAGCCACTTTAGGCCCTCCCGTCATGCACCTTAGGCTACTCTTGCTAGGCCTCGGCTTCCTTGGCTCTTGGCTTGCGCAGCGCCCGCCAGCCATCCACAACCAGGAAGGCCGCCGCCACCACTAGCACCAGGCAGATGATGCCTATGAGGGCGGAAGCGAGGGACGCCTCAACCGTGGTAGCAACGGGCAGTTTCCTTACCAAGTTATCGTAGGCCACGAAGAGAAGAGCGGCGATAGTAGTGATGATCATGAAAATGGAGGGATAGAGCGCCCAGGTGTGTTTCTTGCCTTCCGACATGGCCCACAGGGCTATCAGTAGAAGGGCCAGCCCGGCCATCAACTGGTTGGAAGCGCCGAAGGCCACCCAGATGGTTAGCCAAGGGATGATCCAGACGAAGAGTATGGTCAGAAGCAGGGCCACGATGGTGCCCACGTGGACATTCTTCATCACCGGCACGGCAGTGCCCACCAGTTCGGCGCTGGCCACGCGCATGAAACGCACCACCAGTTGCATGATGGTCAGGCCCATGATGACCAGGAAGACGGAACCATAGGCCACGCCGAAGTCAGTAGGGATGCCGATGTGCTGCAGGAAGGCGGCCAACCCCTGAGCGAAGACCCCCAACGCGGCGCCGGTTTTAAGCACCTCTTGGTAGCCGCTCAATCCCCCGAGAGCAACGGTTGCGGTGAGGAAGGCGATGATCGCCAGGACCATCTCCATAAACATAGAGCCGCCGCCCACCGGCAGGGCATCGGTCTCCTTCTCCAACTGACGCGAGGTGCCGGAACTGGAGACCAGGCTGTGCCAGCCGGAGATGGCGCCACAGGCGATGGTGACGAATAGCATGGGCCACAACGGCCCAGCGCCGATAGTGAACTTGGTGTAGGCCGGGAAGTCGGCTATGCCAGGGTGCCAGACGATCATGCCGATCACACCGCCCAGCATCCCCAGGGCTATGATCCAGAAGGAGACATAGTTGACCGGCTGAGCAAAGGACCAGATGGGCAGCACCGCTCCCAGGTAGCAGAAGAGTACCACCAGAAGGGTACCGATGATCTGAGCCTGCGTATTGCCTAGGAAGAGAACGGGGGAGATCGTCTTACCCTCGACCACATGAAGGCTATAAAGAGAGGAGAAGACGTTGGACACGGCTGGCAGCGTGCTCAACCAGATGCCTACGAAGGAGAGCACGACGGTGACGATACTGGTAAGGATGATGTCCTTCTTCCACTTATAGGTCATCTGGCCAGCCAGGACGCCCATAAGCGTGACGGCGAGCATGCCGAAGGGCACCTTAGGGTTAATCATCAGACCCTTCCCTATCAGGTTGCCGAAGGAGCCCATGATGAGCAAGAGGTAGAAGTAGATGAAGATCATGAGGATGGTACGCGCCCGGGGCGAGATGAGTTTGTAACTCAGCGCGCCCATGGTGTCCCCTTCACGGCGCACGCTCATGATCATGGCGCCATAGTCCTGCACCCAGCCGATAAAGAAGGTGCCCAGGATGATCCACAAGAGCGCTGGCAGCCAGCCCCACTGCACGGCGATGATGGGGCCGGTGATAGGGCCTAGGGCAGCGATGGACTTGAACTGGTAGCCAAAAAGAACACTGCGGCTCGCTGGCATGAAGTCCACCCCATCCATGTACATCTTTGCAGGAGTAGACTTCTTAGGATCCGGCTGGATGATGTCCCGGTCAATACGCCGCGCGTACCAACCATAACCGATGATCACTACCAGGGCCGCGATTACGAGAATAGCAAGGGTAAACATTCTCTACACTCCTTTGTGAAAAATAACTTGACCACCGTCAGTCGAAGAACAGCCCTTGTTAAAAACGCCCCATCGTCGTCTTTAATCACCCCCTTTCTGCTCTTCATTGAGCAATCGACACCCTCCGAGGAAAAACTGTACAGGAGGGATTCACTTTGTATTATACCACCAAGAAGGAGGAAGTCAATACCTTGTAGAAAATTCTACGGGGCTCCGTTCCTCAAGAATTAAAACGGGAGGTCTTCGATCTCCACCGCCGCCACCTGCTCGGCCTCCTGCCTGGAGGGGCATATTTCTAAATAATCGCACCAGGAACAGAAGGGGTTCACCCGGGGCTTGAACTCCTCGGTGGCCTCTATCTGGGCGATGAGGGCCCGTATCTTCTCCACCGCCGCCTCCAGCTCCTCCTGGGAGCGAGCGGTGGTCAATTTCTTCCCCTCCTGCAAATAATGAGCCGAAAGCCGGGAGGCGAAGAGGGCGCGTTGATGATAGAGCCCCAAGCAATATATGCTCATCTGGAGGTCATCATCGAACTCTTCCTGGGTAGGCACATAAGAGCCGGTCTTGTAGTCGATCAATTCATGGGTGCCGTCGGGGAGGCAGTCCACTCGGTCGATGCGGCCCATGATGACGAAATCGGCCACCGCCACCTCCAGCCGCTCCTCGATGATGACCGGCTCCACCCTCATATCCTCGCCCTCGAAATACCGCGCCAAGACCTCCAGGGCCTTCTCCCCCCACATCCTCTCCTCCTCCGACGATTTGAAGATGCGTCGGTCCTGGCGAAGCCAATGCTGCCGCAGGAGGTTCTGTAGGGCGTGGAGGTCGCGTATCTCCACGGGCAGGCGGAAGAAGTCAGCCAGGGCCTTATGGATGGCTCTCCCGAAGACAAAGTGAGGCCACTCCTTCTTGTATCTGTCCCCCAGGAAATCGATATATTGAAACTTGTATCTGAGGGGGCAGCGCTGGAAGATGCTGAGTTTGTAGGGGCTTACTTTCACCCGTCGCTCCATGCCGTGAGAACTAATTAGCACTCGGTAGGTCGGGTATAGAAACCCGACCTAGAGATTTCCCCGACCGCGACTAGTTTGGACTGAGCTCGTACCAAAAATCTGATATAAAGCCGCGGGCATCCGGCTTGAAGACCTGTCGAACGATTTCTGGTGTGCCATCCCTGCAGCGCCATTCATAAACTGTCTCGCGGCCCGTCACGTACGCTGGAATGTTTTCGGCATTCGGATTCGCTTTGCAAAAGTCGGCTTCCTCTGGCGTCGGCGTGCGGCTCGTGTCTGCTTTGTCCATGCACGGCAAATTCGCGCCGACCGTACAGGCATAGACCTTTCCATCCATGCAACGCCAAAACGAATTCTCAATGAAAAGATCCAATGGGGCATCGGGGGACGCGTTAGTAGCCTTCATCAGACCCTTCGCAATTACCTCCGGCACTTTTGGTCCGACATAACGGGCATCTGGTGTATCGATTGTTCCGACGGCGGCACAGTAGGCAAAGGAGTCGCTATACGTTTCTGCTTGTGTAGATGAGGGTGCAGAAGTGG
>CAYUAM010000145.1:0-5432 GCA_964442805.1 uncultured Anaerolineales bacterium
ACGCCCCCAGGCTACGAGCCTCAGGAAAGGGTGGTGGCCAGGGCTTGGGAGTTGGCCCGGAGGATGGGCAGCGGGGTGAAGTTGACCCATAATCCCAAGGAGGCAGTGCGAGGGGCAGATATCATCTATACAGATGGTTGGTACAGCATGGGCCAGGAGGAGGAGAGGGAGAAACGGCTGGCCATATTTACTCCCTATCAAGTGAACGCTGAATTGGTGGCCCAAGCGGGGGGAGAGCCCTTGATCATGCATTGCCTCCCCGCCCATCGAGGTCAGGAAATCACGGACGAGGTCATTGACGGGCCTCATTCCATCGTTTACCATCAGGCCGAGAATAGGCTGCACCTCCAAAAGGCGGTCTTGGCCAAGTTGTTGGCTCCCGGAGGGGGCATCTGATGGGAGAGCGAGCGACCTTCGAAGAGGCCTTGGCCAGGGGCCACGATTACGCTTGGAGCCAGGAATGGGAGCGGGCCATAGAGGAGTACCGACGGGCCATCGCTGAGTTCCCAGAAGATCCTTTGGCTCATAGCAGTTTGGGCCTGGCCCTCTTTGAGGCGGGAAGGCTGCGGGAGGCCTTGAGCGAATACCGAACGGTCAAAGAACTGGCTCCGGATGATTTGAGCGCCCAGCGGAGGGTGGCGGAGATATATGAGGCTCTAGGGCGGGCAGCGGCCGCAGCGCAAACGTGGGAAGGCCTGGCCCATTTGTATGAGCAAAATGGGGAAGAGGAGAAGGCCTTGGAGGCCTGGCGGGAGGTGGCTCGGCTCCATCCGGAGAGCCCCCAGGCCCGCCAGGAGTTAGCGGAGGCCTATACCTTCGAGTCGCCGGAGGCGGCGGTTCAGGAGTACGTGGCCTTGGCGCGTCTCCTTTGGGGTGAGGGCAAAAAGAAAGAGGCCATAGAGCATTGTCGGAGAGCCTTGGCCTTGGACGAGGGGAACGAGGAGGCTCGAGGACTCCTTTCCCAGTGGGGCGGCAAAGTGGTTACACCGACCGAGATGGAGGGTGACCCAGTGGCTATGGTCGCTCGACAGGCCCAGGCTCGGTTGGCGGAACTGATCCTGGGGGAAGCGAAGGCGGCAGAGGTCTCTCCTGGAGGAGAGGTCGGTCTAGCCGCGGTGGGGCGGGCCTTGGACTTCCAGGCCCAGGGCCTGAAGGAAGAGGCCATCCAGGAATATGAACTAGCCTTGCGGGAAGGGGTGAGGAGTCAGGAACTCCTTTTCAACCTATGCGCCCTTTACGGGGAAGTGGGACGGTGCGAGGAGGCCTCTGGCCATTCGCCAGGGCTGTTGGCCACCGCCGAATATGGGTTGCCCACTCACCTTCTCTTGGGGGAGTGTTACCGTCGCCGAGGGGAAAGCCAAAAGGCGCTGGAGCATTTGTTATCGGCCTTGAAGGTCATGGATTTGAGCAAGGCCAGGGGCGATAAGGAGAGGTTGAGCCAAGCCTATGACCATTATATGCGTTCGGATGGGGAGGGGGTTCGTCACCTGGTGGATCTCCTTTCCCATTTCTTGAGAGAGGAGGGCGGGGAGGAGAAGGTGGCTTGGCTAAGGGAAAGGTGGGAGGAGTTCACCCCTGAAGGTTTGGCCATCAGCCTGGCCGAGATCGTGGAACACCCTCGCTATGAGGAGATATTGAAGGCCCTAGGCCCCATTCAGAAATATTGGGAGAATCAGATGGTGCTCACTGCCCTGGAAGAGTGCTATCGGTTGCTGGAGCGGGCACCTGATTATCTACCCCTCCATCTTTTCCTGGGAAAACTGTTCGCTCGAGGGGGAAAGACAAAAGAGGCCGCGGATAAGTATGCTGTTGTGGCGGAGGTTTATCGGGGGCGGGGAGCAGCGGGCCGGGCTGTAGACATCTACAGGTTAGCGACAGAGACAGCGCCCCTGGATATGACGGTTGGGAAGAGGCTCATTGAACTGTTGGTGGAGAGGGGGGAGGTCGAAGAAGCGTTAGAGAGGTATATGGCTTTGGCCGAGGCTCGCTATCGACTGGCTCAATTGTCAGAGGCCTTGAACTGTTACGAGACAGCCCTGCATTTGGTCCCTAAAAGCGCCTCGCCGGAAGCATGGACCGTCCGCATCCTTAAGGGTAAGGCCGACTTCCATCTACAACAGGCCGATTGGCAGGAGGCGTTGGCCACCTATCAAGAGGCGAAGGGCTTGGCTCCCCAGGATGAGGAGGTGAGGCGCGCCTTGGTGGACCTTTACTCTCGCCTGGGCCGCGGGCAGGCCTCGGAGGAACTCGACTCCCTCATCCAATGGTATCTAGAGCGGGGTGAGGAGGCCAAGGCGTTGGATCTCCTGCGTCAAATGGTGAAAGAGAAGCCGCAAGATATAGGGTTACGACGGCGTCTCAGTGAGGCCTACCTGGCCGCCGGGTTGAAGAGGGAAGCCATTGCGGAATTGGATACCCTGGGGGAGTTGCAACTGGAGGCTGGCCTGCAGGAAGAGGCCAAGGAGACCATCCGCACTATCATCTCTTTGGGGCCCGACGATGAGGAGGGTTATCGCCGGCTCCTAGAGCAAATGGGCGGTTGATTCATGGTGTCCGATATCCTCTGGATCATCTCACGAATCGATCTTTTAAGCCTCATAGATATCTTGCTGGTGGCTCTTATCTTCTACGGCTTGCTCTACCTGATGCGGGGAACCCGGGCCATCCAGTTGATACGGGGCATCTTCTTCCTCTTGGTGGCGGTGGTCTTGGCCAGCAACCTTCTCTCTCTCACGGCCTTCGGTTGGCTCCTGCGGAATGCTTTGCCCGCCCTCCTGGTGGCGGTGCCGGTGATCTTCCAGCCGGAGTTGCGACGGGCTTTGGAGCGGTTAGGGCGGGGAGGGGGCTTGATCAATCGGGCTTCGCCGGAGAGGGCCATGATGAAGGTGACCCGCGCCTTGGCTCAAGCCGCCCGCACCCTTTCCGATCGCCGTTACGGTGCCCTCATGGTCTTGGAGCGGGAGACCGGCTTACAAGAATATGTGGACACGGGAGTGAAGATAGAGGGTGAACTCTCTCCCGAACTCTTGTTGACCATCTTTCAGCCCAACACTGCTCTTCACGATGGGGCGGTGGTAATTCGCGGCGATAGGGTATTGGCCGCTGCTTGCATCTTGCCTGTCAGCGAGAGCATGAGGTTGGAGCCTTACTTAGGACTCCGCCATCGGGCGGCGGTGGGGATCACCGAGCAGAGCGATGCAGTGGCCATCGTGGTCTCGGAGGAGACGGGAACCATCTCCCTGGTGCGCCATGGGCGCATGATCCGCAACCTGGACGACGTTCGCCTGCGCAAGATCCTGCAAAGCCTCTATCGCTACCGACCGGAGGAGAGGGGCCGCTGGTTCCGTTGGCGGGAGGAAGGGGGATGAGAGGTACCCTCCTCCGGGAGATAGGTTCGGCGGCCATGTCGCTGATCCTGGCCCTCACCATCTGGGTAGTGGCCATGCGGGAGAGCGACCCTATCATTCAGCAGCGTTTCCCTGAGGCCATCCCCATCCAGGTGATAGACCTAGGGGAGGGTTTGGTTATGCTGAGCGATATTCAAGGGGAGGTATCCATCGAGGTCCGAGCACCCCAAAGCGTGTGGAGCGATTTGTCGAAGGATAGTTTTCAAGCCGTGGTCGATCTGGAGGGCCTGGAGGCGGGCTCCTACGACCTGCCGGTGAAAGTGACCTCTACCCACGAGGCGGTGAGGGTGATGGACCGGTCGCCGGAGAGCGTCTCTATAGTCCTGGATGAGCGCCAGGAGAAGGAGATGGCAGTCCAAGTGACGGTCTTGGGCACCACCCCTTTGGGGTATGAGCAAGGGCAGCCCAATGTCGCCCCCAGTCGGGTGAAGGTTAGGGGACCCAAAACCTTGGTCGAGCGGGTCAGGGAGGTCTCTGTGGATTTGACCCTGCGGGGCGAGAAGGAGAGCGTCGAGCGCACTCTCACCCTTTCAGCCAAAGATGCCCAGGGTAATATGGTGAATGGGGTGGAGATCACCCCCTCCCGAGTAACCGTTCGGGTACCCATCCAACAGGAGTCCGGATACCGGGATGTGTCGGTGAAAGTAGTAACCCAGGGGACGGTGGCCTCCGGTTATTGGATCAGCGATATCCGGGTGGACCCTTCCACGGTTACGGTATACGGGGATCCCAAACGGGTGAGCGAACTATTGGGGTTCGTGGAGACGGAGCCGGTAGATGTGGAGAAGGCTACCTCTAACCTGACCCAATGGGTGAGGCTAGCCTTGCCCGAGGATATCTCCCTATTGGAGGTGGATAGGGTATACGTTCGCATCTCCGTCTCTCCCGTCCTAGGGGGACAGACCATCCGCGTTTCGCCCTTGGTGCGGGGGTTGGCCACGGGGCTGGAGGCCACCGTCTCGCCGGAGACGGTGGAGGTGATATTGGCCGGGCCCACCGCCGACCTGGCGGCCCTCCAAGCGGGGGATGTGCAGGTGGTATTGAACCTCTTCGGCTTCGAACCTGGCACCTATAAGGTCTCCCCCCAAATTATCAAGCCCGACTCTTTGGAGGTACAAAGCATCATCCCTGACCAGTTGGAAGTGGTTATCACCGAATCATGACCAAACCTTTGGTAGCCATAGTGGGTCGACCCAATGTGGGAAAGTCGACCCTTTTCAATCGATTGGTGGAGGAGCCGCGGGCCATAGTGGAAGACCGGCCAGGGACCACTCGCGACCGCCTCTATGCCGATGCCGAGTGGGGTGGGGTAACTTTCACCTTGGTCGATACCGGTGGATTGATCCTCTGGAGCGAGGACCAATTAACCATGCAGGTAAGGAGACAGGTGGAATTGGCCCTGGCCGAGGCGGAGGCTATCATCTTCATGGTCGATGTGGTGGAGGGGCTGACCGCCGGCGATGAGGAGATCGCCACCCTCTTGAGGGGTGCCCAGAAGCCGGTCTTTCTGGTGGCCAATAAGGCCGATAACAAGAGCCGTCGCCTGGCGGCGGTGGAGTTCTTTCGGTTGGGCATGGGGGAGCCTTACCCCATCTCCTCCCTCCATGGCCTGGGGACGGGGGAGCTCCTCTCCGCATTGGTGGCTTCCCTTCCTTCTGTGGAGCCGGAAGAGGAGCCGGAGGGGGCGCGCATAGCCATCGTAGGGCGTACTAATGTGGGCAAATCCTCCCTCCTGAACGCTCTTCTGGGCCGAGAGAGGGCTATAGTGAGCCCGGAACCGGGGACTACCAGGGATGCTACAGATACCTCCCTCGAATGGGGCGGCCAAACGGTTACCCTCATCGACACCGCGGGCATCCGTCGCCGGGGGCGGATAGGTAGGGGGGTGGAGAGGTACAGCGTGCTCCGGGCCCTGCGGGCCATCCAGCGGGCCAATGTGGTGCTCTTGCTCCTCGATGCCCAGGAAGGGGTCAAGGCTCAGGATGCCCACATCGCCGGCTACGCCTTGGAGGAGGCCAAGGGGAT
>CAYUAM010000146.1:0-5412 GCA_964442805.1 uncultured Anaerolineales bacterium
CCTCAGCGGTGGAAGTCGCGGCCAGCCGTCAACCTCCTCCTTCTGGGAGCCACTATCCTCACCACCCTCTACGCCGGGGCGATGAACGAGGGGTACGACCCCCTACGCAACCCAGCCAACCTCCGATTCGGCTTCCCTTTCGCCTCAGCCCTGCTCCTCATCCTGGGGGCTCACGAGTTGAGCCATTATCTGGTAGCCCGACGCCACGGCTTGAGGGTCAGCCTCCCCTATTTCATCCCCGTGCCCTTCGGCTTGGGGACCTTCGGGGCCATCATCCGCATGGATTCGCCGGTGAAGGACCGCAAAGGTTTCTTCGATGTGGGGTTGGCGGGCCCCTTGGCCGGGCTCTTGGTGACCATCCCCGTGCTCATCCTGGGGTTGTGGCTCTCGCCGGTCAAGCCCATCATCCGCGGGCCAGGTTACATCAGCGAGGGCAACTCCCTCCTCTATCTGGGGCTCAAATACCTGGTCCATGGCCGGATCTTGCCTGGCGGAGGGGTAGACGTCTTCCTTCATCCCGTAGCCTTCGCCGGCTGGATCGGGCTGATGATCACTGGGGTCAACCTCCTGCCGGCGGGGCAACTGGATGGAGGACATGTCTTCTATGCCCTTTTGGGGGATGCCCAGAAATGGGTGGCCCAATTCGTCCTCCTCCTTCTCCTGGGATTGGGGCTGGTCTTCTGGTCGGGCTGGTTCATCTGGTCCATCTTCATCATGCTGGGCGGCCTCGCTCACCCCCGCCCCCTGAACGGCATAACCGAACTGGGCTGGGGGAGGAAGGCCCTAGGTTTCCTGGTGGCCTTACTCTTTCTCCTCATCTTCACCCCTATGCCCTTCAGCCAATGAAAAGGGCGCCCAGGGGCGCCCTTCGCTTTCCGGGAGAAAGGCCGTCTACCCTTCCACCGCCCGCCAAAAACTGGATTCTTGCCTAAGAGTCCCGATTAGTCCCTTTGGGGCCTGGACATAGGTGGCTCCCCCCCTGGCGGCCAAGGAACCATCGGCCAAGCGTATCTCTCCCCAGGCCTCTATCAAACGCTTGGTCAGGCGAGTGATCCCTCCCACCAAAGTGGACGCCACCCCTATGGGCACAGGCTTCAAGTAGCGCACCTCCATCTTGACCGTCATCATCCAGCGCTCCTCCCCGTCGAAGAAGAAGGAGCGGGCCATCACCTCATCCAGGAGGGTGCAGACCAGCCCCCCGTGCATGATGCCCGGCCAACCTTGGTGCTCCTCCTGGGGAGTGAATTCCGTCCAGACCCTCTCCTCATCCTGCTGGAAGATGAGTTTGAAGCCTATGGGGTTCTCCAGGCCACAGACGAAACACATGCGGGAGTTAGGCTGTCGCTTCATCGAAGGTCCTCACTAGTTCTTGATAGGCCTCTTTTGGTATCTCCTCCCCTTTGGCCGCCGCTTGCTGCAAATACCCCTTCAATTGGGCCAGGGGCAGGGCCGGGAGGCTGGAGGCTTTAGTCTCTAGGTGGACTTGAGGGTGGGTGAAGACGATGACCCCTTGTACGCTGACCTGGCTGTGGGGCAAATGTTGGGCCATATAGCCACGGATCCTCTCCACTTCCTCTCTCGCCTCTCGGGTGGGGTTGCCTAAAGGCTCCGGGGCCAGCCCCCGCAGGAGGCGAAAGAGGCTAAAATCGCGCTGCCATCTATCCTTCAAGCAGCGGACCCGGCCATCCATCCCTTTGGCCAGGAGGACGAAGAGGCCATAGGGGGTGAGAAGGATGTGGTTGGCGGGCAAAAAGTAATTGTAGAGGTGATGGCGGTCGTCGAGGCGGCGAAGGGCTCGGGAGAGGTGTTGATCGGGGCGAGGTTCCTTCACCCACAGGTTTATCTGCCGGTTGCCCAGGCCCCCGATGATGAAGGCCGAAAAGATAGCTAGATAGGACCAGGGGGATCGCCAAGGGCTCCAAAGGAGGTAGAGGCCGAGGAAGGCCAAGATGGCCCCCGATATGCTCCCCAGTTTGGCCAGGTTCGACCTTCGCAAGAGATAATCGTCGTTGGTCTTGACGCGCATATTTAACCCTCGTACCTACCTAGTACCAAGCAAACGTCTTGGCCCCCCAGCCCGAAGGAGTTGGAGAGGGCCATCCTCACCTCCCCTCGGCGGGCCACGTTGGGGACATAGTCCAGGTCGCAGTCCGGGTCAGGGGTATGGTAGTTTATGGTGGGGTGGATGACCCCGTGGTAGATGGTGAGGGCAGTGACGATGGCCTCTACTGCCCCTGCCCCTCCGAATAGGTGGCCGATCATGCTCTTGGTGGAACTGATAGGCACCCCATAGGCGTGCTCCCCAAAGGCTTTCTTGATGGCCAAGGTCTCCATGATGTCGCCCAGGGGGGTAGCGGTGCCGTGGGCGTTTATATAGTCGATATCCTCCGGGCTAACCCCGGCATCGGCCAGAGCCCAGAGGATGGCCCGAGTAGCCCCGCGGGCCTCGGGGTCGGGCTGGGCCATGTGGTAGGCATCGGAGGTGGCGCTATAGCCCAGGACCTCGGCGTATATCCGTGCCCCCCGACGGAGGGCGTGTTCCAGGTTCTCCAAGATCAAGATGCCGCACCCCTCGGAGGGCACGAAGCCATCCCTCTCCTTATCGAAGGGGCGGGAAGCGCCCTGGGGGTCATCGTTGCGGGCGGAGAGGGCCCCCATGGCCACGAAGCCGGCCAGGCCCACCTGAGCGGGGGAGCCCTCCGTCCCCCCCGCCACCATCACCTGGGCGGCTCCCCGACGGATGACCTCTGCCGCCTCGCCTACCGCTTGCGCGCCCGCCGCACAAGCGGTGGTGACGGTATTATTGTACCCCTCCAACCCATAGAGGAGGGCGATGTAAAAGGCGGCGATGTTGGGGATCATGGAGACCAGGTAGAAAGGGGAGACCCTTTTCTTCTCTATGAAGTAACGCTTGCAGGCTTCCTCCGTGGCCCCTATTCCCCCTATGGCCGTGCCTATCAGGACACCCACCTGGGGAGCCTCTTTCGGGTCGATGGTTAAGCCCGCATCCTGGAGGGCCATAGCCGTGGCGGCTACGGCATACTGGCTGAAGGGCTCCATCCGCCGCGCCTCCTTGGGCTCCATATATTGGGTGGGGTCGAACCCCCATACCTCCCCCCCGATCTTGGCAGGGAATTCGCTGGTATCTATGCGGGTGAGGTAGCCTATGCCCGACCGCCCGGCCACTAGCCCCTTCCAGGTCTCCTCCACGCTCAAGCCTAGGGGGGTGAGGGCTCCCATGCCGGTGATTACCACCCTGGCTGGCTCTCTTTTCTCCCTTCTCCTTCCCTCGGGCTGGGGCTGGGTCTCCTCCAACAACTCGGATACTAATTCCTCTAACCCCTCGTCCCAATTGACCTCTTCCACCATTTCCCCGGCTTCCCACTCGGCCAGTTCCCGGTGCAGGGCAGCCCTGGCCCGAGGGGAAAGCCGCCGCAACCTATCCCTCAGATTCGACATCTTGCCCTCCCCCTTGCCTCGGGGCTCCCAGCCGCTGAGCGATGGCCTCCGTTACCCCCCCTTCCACCGCCTCCTTGGCCATGCCGATGGAATTCTTGATGGCCTTGGCCTCGGTCCTCCCATGGGTGATGATTACCACCCCTTTCACCCCTAAGAGGATGGCCCCCCCGTATTCGGAATAGTCGAGCCGCTTCCTGGCCCGAGCGAAGGCTGGCTTGGCTAAGAGCCCTCCCAGGGCGGTGAGGGGGTTCCTCTTCATCTCCTCCCTTATCATTGAGCCCAGGAATTCGTTTATCCCCTCGGCCAACTTTAGCATCACGTTGCCGGTGAAGCCGTCGGTGACCACCACCTGGGCCAGCCCCAAGGGAACGTCCTTGCCCTCTACATTGCCCACGAAGTTAAGCCCGCTCCCCTGGAGGAGTGGATAGGCCTCCAGGACCAACTGATTGCCCTTCCCTTCCTCCTCTCCGTTGGAGATGATGCCCACCCGAGGGCTATGGAAGCCTAGGACCCGCTCCATGTAAGCGCTCCCCATGAGGCCGAATTGCAGAAGGTAGGAGGGCTTGCAATCGGTGTTAGCCCCCACGTCGAGGATCAGGATGGGGCCCTTTTGGGAAGCGAAGAGCATGCTCAAGGCGGGCCGCTTTATCCCCTCCAGGCGCCCGAGGTGAAAGAGGGCCGCGGCCATCACCGCTCCCGAATTCCCTGCGGAGACGAAGGCCTGGGCCTGACCTCGGCGCAGGAGTTCCATCCCTACTATGATGGAGGAGTCCTTTTTACTTTTAACCGCTGCGGCTGGTTTATCGGCCATCTCGATGGCCTGGCTGGCCGAGACGATGGGCAGGTTGGAGCCATGCTTAGCCAACTCTGGGCGAAGGGCGTCTTCACGCCCCACCAAGATGACCTCCACTCCCAATTCTTGGGCCGCCCAAACTGCCCCCTCCACGGTCACCTGGGGAGCGTGATCCCCGCCCATCCCATCCAGGACGATCTTCATGACCTTGACTCTCTATTACACCGTAAAGATGCTCTGCTTGGCCGTCGCTCGATAGCCATTATATCATCCTAACCCTAGGCGGGCAATGTCGAAGGGGAGGTCATTATAATGCCTACTTGTTGACAGGGGAGGTGGAGGGGGATATAATAATCATGCGCCCCCGTGGTGGAATAGGTATACACAGCAGGTTGAGGGCCTGTGCCCGCAAGGGCGTGCTGGTTCGAGTCCAGTCGGGGGCACCTCCGAGATGTCTTAAGCCGCCAGGGGAATCCGGCGGCTTGAGTTTTGCGCTCCATCGGCCCCCTTCACGACAGAGAGCCTTCGGACTTGAGGCCAAGCACCGTTTCTCAATGCTTAGACGGTTTTATGGCTTGCTGATTCTCGATGGAAGGCTATAGCGGTTCCCCAGTCAGTCAAGAGGGGGACCTTTTGGTCCCCCTCTTGAGAGCGAAGTGGCAGGGCGCCTCTTGCCGGCTACTCGGTCACCTCGATCCGTTCCAGCCACTTGACCCATTTCCCCCCAAATTGGTGGCGGGCCACCAGGCGCAAGGGAAAGCCGTGCTCAGGGGGCAGGGGCTGACCGTTGACCTGGTAGGCTAAGAATACCCCCTCGGCCAAGGCCTCTTCCAGGGTGAGGCTGCTCTGATAGCCGTCCAAAGCGTAGAACTTAACTTTCTTGGCTCCCTCTAGGAGCCCCGCCTCCTCCAATAAGGAGGCCAAGGGCGTGCCCGTCCACTGAGCGTTGTCCCAGAAGAAACCAGGGCAGATGAGGAGCACTACCTCGCTGATTTGGGGACGGGCTAGAAGTTCCTGATAGGTCAGGCTGAGGGGCCGCTCCACCAGCCCATCGATGACTAGCCTATACTCCTCGATATCGACCTCCACCGGCCTGCCAGTGGCGTTGATCTCCTCGGTAGGGGTGACGGGGAGGAGGCTATTATCCACTTTTGAAGGGT
>CAYUAM010000147.1:0-5370 GCA_964442805.1 uncultured Anaerolineales bacterium
GGACACGGTGTGTAATTCTATCGTCAATTTATTGAAGGAGGCATAGCGTCGCCCTTTAGGGCGACGATCTTTCGTCGGGATAAATCCCGACGTTACGAACAGGGGGCAAGGGTTGTTCCTTTTGAATCTGGGCCTTGAACCCTATGGGTGGGCCCTCGACCTCCAGCACTGCTTGGTGACGGCTAGGAGGGAGGGACGGATCGAAGACGTGCTCCTTTTCCTGGAACACCAGCCGGTCATCACCTTGGGACGTCGCGGAGATGAGAGGAACATCGTGGCCTCGGCAGAAACCTTGGCCCGACTGGGCATAGAGGTGCACCGGGTGGAGCGGGGTGGGGATGTAACCTACCATGGGCCGGGACAACTGGTGGGCTATCCCATATTGGACCTGCGAGGATACCGGAAGGATGCAGGCTGGTATATGCACTCCTTGGAGGAGGTGATAATTAAGACGTTGGCCGATTTCGGCATTAAAGCGAAGCGTTGGGAGGGGAATATCGGGGTCTGGATAGACAAGGATAGCATCGCCGCCTTGGGGGCCCGCATCGAGGACTGGATCACCTATCACGGCTTCGCCCTGAACGTCAGCCCTGACCTCTTCCACTTCGACCTTATCGTCCCCTGCGGTTACAAGGACCGGGGGGTGACCTCCATGGAGAGGGTTTTGGGGAGAGCGCCGAAGATGGAGAAGGTACGGGAGGGGGTGGCCCTACACTGGGCCGAGGTCTTCGAGGTAGAGGTCGAGGAGGTGAGCCTGGAGGATATATTGACCCTTGTCAAGGGAGGTTCCATCTGATATAATTGGTTTCAGCGGGGCGTAGCGCAGCCAGGTAGCGCACTTGAATGGGGTTCAAGTGGTCGGAGGTTCAAATCCTCTCGCCCCGACTCCGATGGTGGAGCGTGCGCCAGGAAGAGGGGGTGGCCGATAGCGTGGCGCTGTCGGCCATCGATTTATAGAGCATGGACGAAGAGGTTCTTTTAGGTCTAAGCGAAGATGAGGTGGCCTGCCTGGAGAGGGTGGAGGGAGGCATGGCCATTGCGGCGGATATAAGCCGGGCCGATATCCTTCTTTACCGCCGAAGGGGGCCCGATGAGGCGGTGGTAGCGGCTCAGGCTCGGCCCCATTCCGTGGCTCCCATCTACGAGCCCCTGGTAGGAAGGGTCTTGCCTCGCCAGGAGAAGCCCACCGTCTTCGAGGCCTTGGAGAGCGGGAGGGCGCTTCGGACCTCCCAAGGCATAATCGCTGAAGGGGCGCCCGTATTCCAGGAGATCTTTCCCATCCTTGGCCCTAAGGGCAAACCGTTGGCGGCCCTTAGTGTAGAGAAGAGCATGATCGAGGCCGAGCGGCACAGGCGGCGTCTGCCAGCCTTCCGTGGGGCGGTGAGGCAACTCCAGGCCATGTTGATCAGGGGAGACCTGGCGGAGGCAAAGGGCCTCAGCCCTTTCGGGGAATATGATGGCCTGGTGGCGGTCGATAGCAAGAGGCGGATCCTTTACACCTCAGGCATCGCCAACAACCTCTATCGTCGGCTGGGCTATATGGAGAGCCTGGTAGAGAAGGAACTAAGGGAACTGGAAACCTCCGATGAGCCTTTGGTAGAGAGGGCGTTGAGGGCGGTCCAACCTTTGGAAGAGGAAAGCAAGGAGGGCAATCGGGTCTGGATCAGGAAGGTCATCCCCCTCTTGGCCTATGAGGAGGGGCAGAGATGGTTCCTCTCCAAATGGAGGGAGGATCGGAAGGTGACGGGGGCCTTGATCGCCATCCATGATGCCACGGCGGCTCGCCGCCGGGAACGCCAGGCTCGCATCAGGTCGGCCATGGTTCAGGAGATCCACCACCGGGTGAAGAATAACCTTCAGAGCATCGCTTCCCTCCTGCGTTTGGAGGCCAGAAGGGCTAAGTCTAAGGAGGCCCGCAAGGCTTTGCGGGAGAGCATCAACCGTATCCTGAGCGTGGCCGTGGTTCACGAGTTCCTATCCCAGCACGAGTCCAGGGTGATAAACCTGAAGGAGGTGAGCCGTCGGGTAGTGGAGCAGTTACAGCGGGGGATGGTGGAGCCAGGGAAGGAGATAGAATTGACGGTGCGAGGCCCTGACATCTACCTCCCTTCCCATCAGGCTACTGCCTGTGCCCTGGTGATAAACGAACTCTTGCAGAACTCCTTGGAGCACGGCTATAGCCGGCGGAAAGAGGGCACCATATCCCTAGAGTTGCGGGATGAGGCAGATAAGGTAGCCATCGAGGTAGATGACGATGGCCGGGGGCTCCCGGAAGGATTCGACCTGGAGGCCGATAGTAGCCTAGGGCTGACCATCGTGCGCACCTTGGTGCAGGAGGATTTAGAGGGGGTCTTTCAACTGGAAGATGGGGGTGGAGTGCAAGCCATCATTACTTTCCCCAAAAAGAGGTTAGGAGGTGAAAGAGATTGGGAAGAGCTAGAGTGATCATCGCCGACGACGAGTCCATCATCCGCCTAGATTTGCGAGAGATGCTGGAGAATCTGGGCTACCTAGTAGTGGGGGAAGCCGGGGATGGGATCAGCGCCCTCAACCTGGCCCGGGAATTGAAGCCCGACCTGGTCATCATGGATATAAAGATGCCCGGGCTGGACGGCATCGATGCGGCCAAGTTCCTCACCGAGGAACAAATCGCCCCCGTTCTGCTCCTCACCGCCTATAGCCAGAGGGAGTTGGTGGAGCGGGCGCGGGAGGCGGGGGTGGCCGGATATCTGGTCAAGCCCTTCCGGGAGGAGGATCTGGGCCCGGCCATCGAAGTAGTCCTCGCCCGCTTCCAAGAATTTAGGTCCCTGGAGCAGGAGGTGGAGGACCTGAAGGAGGCCCTGGAGACCAGGAAGTTGGTGGATCGGGCTAAGGGCATCCTGATGGATACCCAGGGGATGAGCGAGGCGGAGGCCTTTCGCAAGATCCAGAAGATGAGCATGGACAAGAGGGTGCCCATGAAGGAGATAGGCCGGGCCATCCTCATCGCCCATGAGGCGGAAGAGGGGGAATGATGCCTGGGCTGGCCGATGAGATCAGCGCTTGGATCAGGGAAAGGATAGAGGAGGCCGGGGCTAGGGGAGCGGTTCTGGGGCTCAGCGGAGGGGTCGATTCCTCGGTGGCGGCGGTATTATGCAAGAGGGCTGTGAGTGACGTACTGGGCCTCATCATGCCCATCCATAGCGACCCTTTGGATGAGGAATACGCTAGCCTTTTGGCCACCAAGTTCGACATCCCGGTCCGAAAGGTCGACCTTGCGCCGGTTTATGACCTCTTGGCCAAGATCCTCCCCGGTGGAGCGCGGTTGCCCATGGCTAACCTGAAGCCTCGCCTGCGTATGACCACCCTCTACTATTTCGCCAACAAGGAGAGCCGCTTGGTGGTGGGGACGGGGAATAAGAGTGAACTGATGATGGGCTATTTCACCAAATATGGCGATGGAGGGGTGGATATATTGCCCCTGGGGGGGCTATTGAAGAGGGAGGTGCGGGAGTTGGCTCGTGAATTGGGCGTTCCGCCCCAGATCATCGCCAAGCCCCCCAGCGCCGGGCTTTGGGCTGGGCAGACCGACGAGGGGGAGTTGGGGATCACCTACAACGAACTAGACGAGATATTGAGCGCCCTGGAGAAGGGTGGCGACCTCACCGCTTACGATGGTCGGCTGGTGGAGAGGGTAAAGGGCCAGATAGCCCTGACCCAGCACAAGCGAGCGCCCCTCCCCATTTTCGAGCCCAGATGACCATCATTATTTGAAGCAAAGATTCAACATCAGCGGTTTAGAAATGATGGTCGCCAGTGGTGCTATAAAAGGAGATTACAAATAGTGGACGAATGTTAAAAGATCTCTCAATGGCCTTGCTGGTTCTTTTTGTAATTGCATTCACTTTTTTCTTATGTGTGGCAGCCTTTGGTTTAGTCTTGGTTATCGGGGCAGCATTCGGAGATTACTAGAACGCTGAATGCTTTCAAAAAGTGGATGGGTTCAGATGTAGGGGGAGAGGAGCCTCTCCCCTTTTTATTGCAGGGGGGCCACCTCTGGGTTATAATGGACCAGGGGGAGGAGCCTTGAAACTATCGGTCATCATGCCCGTCTATAACGAGAGGGAGACCATCGCGGAGATATTGCGGCGGGTTAGGGAAGTGGATATCCCCAAGGAGATCATCGTGGTGGATGACGGCTCCACCGATGGCACGCGAGATATATTGCGTCAGGAGGGGGCTCACGGAGATACCGTAGTCATCTATCATGAGCGAAATCAAGGAAAGGGGGCAGCCATCCGCACTGCCCTGCAGCAGGCCACGGGGGAGGTGGTCATATTCCAGGATGCCGATTTGGAGTATGACCCCCAAGATTACATAAAGTTGCTCGCGCCCATCGCCGAGGGCAGGACCAAAGTGGTCTATGGGGCGCGCATCTTGCACGGTCAGGCCCCCCTCCGCCGCTGGGGGAACCGTTTTCTCACTCTGGTGACCAACCTCTTATACGGGGTGCGGCTCCAGGATATGGAGACCTGTTACAAGATGGTGGCCAGGGAGGTGATGGAGCAATTTACCATCCTGGCCCATCGCTTCGATATCGAGCCGGAGATAACGGCCAAGATCCTGAAGCGGGGCTATCGGATCCAGGAGGTGCCCATAACCTATACCCCTCGGCGAGAGCGCAAATTATCCCTCTGGAGGGATGGCTTCCCCGCCCTATGGACTTTGATAAAATATCGCTTCTTGGATTAAGGACCTCTGGCCTATGAGGAGAAGTTCTTTCATAGACGGCCTCTTCCTCCTTTCGCTCCTGGCCCTGGTCCTCCTTTTCTTCTGGAAGATAGCCCTCACCAACCTCATCCCGGTGGGCCTGGACCTCTTCGCCTATTTCTACCCCTATAGAGAATATACCGCTCAGGCCTTGAGGGGGGGACACCTTCCCCTTTGGAACCCTTACCTCTTCCTGGGGGTGCCCTGTCTGGCCAATATCCAGGCCGCCGTCCTCTACCCCTTAAACCTCCTTTTCCTCTGGCTCTCTGCGCCGAAGATGGTGAGTTACTCCATCGTGCTCCATATTTTCCTGGCGGGGGCCTTCACTTACCTCTTTTCTCGGCAAACCCTGGGCTTGGGCCGCCTGGGGGCTATGGTTTCAGCCGTCACCTTCGCCTTCAGCGGCTTTATGGGAGCCCAGGTGGAACACGTCACCAAATTGAGCGCCTTGGCCTGGTTTCCCCTCCTCCTGCTCCTCTTCCAGAGGGCTTATGAGCGGCGAAGCCTGGCCAACATAGCCCTGGCCGGGATAGCGGTGGGCCTCCAGTTCTTGGCTGGACACCCTCAGGCCTCCTATATCAACCTCTTCGGGGTGGGCTGCTATGGCCTATACCTCTCCCT
>CAYUAM010000148.1:0-5348 GCA_964442805.1 uncultured Anaerolineales bacterium
ACTTCCCCCCCTATGACCCCTATTTCGCCGGAGGGTATATAAACTATTATTACTACGGGTTGCACTTGGTATCGGTGCTCATCAAACTTACCGGCATCGTCCCCTCGGTAGCCTTCAACCTGGCTATCCCCTCCCTCTTCGCCCTCACCGTGGGGAACGCCTTCTCCTTGGGGTACAGCCTCACCCGACGTTACTTGGGGGGAGTGACGGCAGCAGTGTTCGTGGCCCTCTTGGGCAACCTGGACGGGCTAGTCCAGATAACGGAGCGGTTAGGTGATCTGAGCGGCCTGGCTTTCCATTGCCCCATCCCGGGGGTGGAGGGGTTGGTGCGGGCCCTCCCGGGCCTAATAAAACTCCTCCTGGGTCAAGGCTCCTTGCCTCCTTTTGACTATTGGCGGAGCACCCGGGTCATCCCCTTCACCATCAACGAGTTCCCCTACTTCAGTTTCCTCTTCGCCGACCTCCACCCTCACTTGATAGGGATACCAGTTACCATCTTCCTCTTGGCCCTGGCTCTCATCCTCGTTCAGCGGCCAAAGGTTGAGAGGATAGGGTTTGCCTCCGAGGAGGTGACCTTCCTTCTCATATTGGGGCTGACCTTGGGGGCGGTGGCGGCCATAAATACCTGGGACCTGCCCACCTATTTCTTGGTCGTTCTGGGGGCCTTTCTCCTGCGGGCTTGGGCTCAGGGCGGAGGCCCGGTCACGGTCAGGGCCACTTTGACCGCCCTGGGCGTGGTCACCTTGGCCGTGACCTTATATATTCCCTTCTTCGCCCATTACCAGCCCCTCTACGTGGGGCTGGGGTTGGTGCAGGAGCGGACAAGGTTGGAGCCCTTCCTCACCATCTGGGCCTTCTTCCTATTCCTGATGGCCAGTTGCTTCCTCTTGGAGGTCTGGCGTAGGTTGGGGCGAAGGTACGGCGCAGTGGCCCTCGTCTTGATATCGCTCCCCGTCCTGGCCCTGGCGGCCATGAGGGAATGGGTATTGGCCTTGCTCCTCCCTCTGGTCGTCTTGGCTGGCCTCCTGACCTTGCTCTACGACGACCCGCCGGAGAGGCGCTTCAGCCACCTTTTGGCCTTCTTGGGGTTGGCCGTCCTTTTGGGCTGTGAGGTGGTATATCTCCGCGATTTCCTCCAGGGGGGCGAATATTGGCGCATGAACACGCTCTTCAAATTTTACATCCAGGCCTGGGTTCTCCTAGCCATCGCCGGGGCGGCGGTCTTGCCCCTCCTCTGGCGGAGGTTAAAGAGGTGGGGTTATGTGTGGAAAGGGGCTTTCCTCTTCCTCCTATTGGCTTCCTCCATCTACCCCGTTTTGGGGACCAAGGTGCGGGTGGAGGATCGCTTCCCCGGGGCCAGGCCGCCTTTGGGCACCTTGGACGGTTTGGCCTTCATGACCGTGGGGGTATACCATTGGCCCGATCAGGACCACACCATCGAGATGGGCTATGATTATCAAGCCATCGAGTGGTTCTTGAATAACGTGAGGGGCACGCCCGTGGTGGCGGAGGCCCCCTTGGCTTACTATCGGGAGGGGGGATTACGGATAGCCAGTTATACTGGCCTCCCCACTTTAGTGGGGGCCCACCAGAACGAGCAGCGCTACGGCTGGATGGTGGCCGAGCGGGAAACCGACGCCCGGAGGTTCTACGAAACCACCGATTTGGAGGAAACCAAGAGGCTGGTGGAGAAACTCCACATCGCTTATATCTACGTGGGCCAACTTGAGCGCATCGTGTACTCCCCGGAGGCCCTGGCCAAGTTCGATCTCCTCTGGGAAGGAGGGTATCTGGAGATGGCTTACCAGAACCCCAAGGTGAAGGTGTATAAGGTGCCATGATGGTTTCTTTCTTCTTGCCGGTGGCCATCTGGTGGTTGATCATGGAGGCCCTAGGATGGTTGGCCTTGCCTCTCGCCTTCCGCCTCTTCCGGGGCCTCCCCGATAGGGGCTACGCCTTCTCCAAGCCTTTGGGCCTCCTCTTGACCAGTTACCTCTTCTGGCTCCTGGTCACCTTCCGCTTTCTGGCCAATAGGGCCGTGGCCATCCTCTTCGTCCTTTGTGTAGTCGGACTCCTTTCTTGGTGGTTCTACCTTGCGGGGCGTAGGGAGGGGGAGGAGGGGTTGGGGGGATTCCTTCGCCGCCAGAGGCGGACCATCCTGGTGAGCGAGGTTCTTTTCACCTTGGCCTTCGCCCTTTGGGCTTTGGTGCGGGCCTACAACCCGGAGATAGCGGGGACGGAGAAGCCCATGGAGTTCGCCTTCCTCAACGCCACCCTGCGCAGCGAATATTTCCCCCCTCATGACCCCTGGCTCTCCGGCCTGGCCATAAGTTATTACTATTTCGGCTATCTGATGATGGCCCTCCTGACCAGGCTCTCCGGCTTGCCCTCAGAGGTGACCTTCAACCTGGGGATAGCCCTGCTCTTCTCCCTCACCGTTACCGGAGCCTTCAGCCTGGCCTACAATTTGGTGCGAGGCCATGAACGTGGCTCTCAGGAAAAAGGCGTGGCCTTTGGCCTCCTGGGAGCCCTCTTGGTGGCGATAGTGGGCAACCTGGAGGGGCTGCTGGAGGCCTTGCACAGCCGAGGTTTGGGTTCGGGGGCTTTCTGGGAGTGGATAGATATAAAGGAGCTGGCCTCCGCGCCGGTGAGCGGCGGTTGGTTCCCCACTGGCCATTGGTGGTGGTGGCGGGCCTCCCGGGTGATAAAGGATGTGTTGCCTTGGCTCCCCCAGCAACCTTTGGAGGTGATAGATGAGTTCCCCTTCTTCAGTTTCCTCCTGGGGGATATGCACCCCCACCTCTTAGCCTTGCCCTTTTTCCTCCTGGTATTGGCCTGGGCTTTCAACCTACTGCGCTCGGCGGAGAGGGTAGGGTGGCCGGAGATGATCCCCTTGGCCCTCTCCGTGGGCGCTTTAGGCTTTCTCAACGCTTGGGACTTGCCCACTTGCCTCCTCATAGTGATAGCAGCCTACGCGGTGGGCCGCTATGCTCGGGGGGTGAGGGGGGCGCTTTGGGAACTCTTGGAGTTCGGGGGCAAATTGGTGGCCTTGAGCATCCTCCTCTATTTGCCCTTCTATCTGGGCTTCCGCTCCCAGGCCGGAGGGCTCCTCCCGGTCCTCTTCCTCAAGACCCGATTCCATCAATACCTTATCATCTTCGGCCTCTTCCTATTCGCCTCCTCTGGCCTTCTGGCCGCCGGTTTAGGGGAGGCCTTATCAGTGTGGAAGGGAGGACTCAGGCGGCCTTTCCTGGCCGGAGGGGGCCTCTTTCTGGCCCTGCTATTCTCGCCCCTCCTCTTGATCTCCCTGGCCCTCTTCACCGTGCTGATGAGCCCGGAGAGGCGTGATTTCGTGATGAGTAAGTTGAGCGAGGCCGGCGGCTTCATCTTTCCGGGAGGGCCTGCTCCTTCATCCCCTGACCTTTGGGCCTTGGGGAGGTTGGCCCTCCTTGAGCCCCTCCTCTCCGACCCCTGGCTCACCATACTCTTGGCCCTCCTCTTGAGCGCGGCTTTCCTCTCCCTATGGCGAAGGCTCAAGGGCCCCCTTCAGGAGAGCGGCCTTTTCGCCCTCCTCCTGGTGGCGGCAGGATTAGGCCTCACCTACCTCTGCGAATATATTTATATCCAGGACGTCTTCATGACCCGCATGAACACCGTCTTCAAATTTTACTACCAGGCCTGGGTGCTCTTGGCCTTAGCCTCGACCTATGGGGTATACTATGTGACCTCTAAATGGCGAGGTTTGAAGGGCTACCTCTGGCAAGGGGGGCTTCTTCTCCTCTTGGCGGCCAGCCTCATCTACCCCTGGGCTGCCCTTCCCTCCAAGATGGCCCCGGGAGGGACCCTGGGGAGGCCCACCTTGGATGGGATGGCCTATTTGGAGACCTCCCAGCCCGATGATTATGCGGCCATCCGTTGGCTGAGGGCCAATGTGGAAGGGGCCCCAGTCATCCTGGAGGCCACCGGGGGCTCCTATACCCCCTATGGGCGGGTATCGGCCTTCACTGGGCTGCCCACCCTCTTGGGGTGGGGTGGCCACGAACTGCAATGGCGGGGCAATTATGATGAGCCGGGAAGGCGGGAGCCAGATATCGAGGCCTTATATACCACCCTCGATCAGGAGGAGGCCTTGCGTCTGCTCGACGAATACGATATCCGGTATGTCTACCTCGGGTCCCTGGAAATCGATAAATACAAGTTGAGCCAGGAAGCCATCGATAAATGGAGAGCCTTCATGGAACCGGTCTATGAGCGAGGCGAGGTGATCATCTATGGCCGAGGGGAGTGATCCTGTGGCTGAAGCCGAAATCAAGGAAGGGCTGGCCCGACCACTTTTCTCTTCCATGACCCTGGAGGGGGGCCTCTATCTCCTCCTTTTGGCCTCGGCCTTGGCCTTGCGGCTTTGGGCCCTGGGGAGGCGTCCCCTATCGTCGGAGGAGGCCGATTTGGCCTACCAGGCTTGGCGCTTCTATCAGGGGTCGGGGGGCAGCGTGGCTGGGGGGAGCCCCTTGCTCTTCCACGGCAGCCTCCTCTCCTATTTGATACTGGGAGCCAGCGATTTTTCGACTCGGCTATTTCCAGCCCTGGTTGGTAGCGCCTTGGTGGGCCTCCCCTACCTCTTGCGCGCTCATCTAGGCCGGGCAGGAGCCCTGGTGGCCTCGGCCTTCTTGGCCTTCTCCCCTACTTTTATCTTCTTCTCTCGCTGTGTGGGAGGGGAGGCCATGGTGATCGCGGGGGCCTTGGCCTTTCTGGCCGGCCTCCTTCACTACCGAGACAAGGGCGATCCTCGGGCCCTCTACTTGGCCGCGGGAGGCTTGGCCTTTTCCTTGACCGCAGGTTCGGAGGCCTATACCCTGCTCCTCATCTATCTGAGTTTCCTCCCCTTGGCTTTGTTAGATTCGAGAGGGAGCGTGAAATTCCCCATCCCCAAGAGTTCGCTATGCGTCATGGCCTCCTTCGCCCTACTTTTCTTCCTCCTTTCCACCGGGGGCCTGGTCAACCCGGGGGGGCTCCAGGCGGCCCTGGACCTCTTCCCCGCTTGGCTATCCCAGTGGTCGACCCGGGGCCCTTGGTGGCACCCCCTATTTCTCCTCCTGGCTTACGAGCCCTTGCCGTTGGTCTTGGGGCTAATGGGGGCTTCCTTCCTGTGGCGGAGGGATAGGCTGGCTGCCTTCCTGGCCTTTTGGGTCGGATGGGGCCTACTCCTATACGCCTTCAGGGGTGGACAGCCGGGGTCATCCCTATACCTCTCCTTGCCCCTCATCCTCCTCTCGGGGCTACTGATAGATGGCCTGGTGCGTGACTCAGGGACGCTCTCCCGGGCCAAGGAGGGCCTCTATTTGGCCCTC
>CAYUAM010000149.1:0-5243 GCA_964442805.1 uncultured Anaerolineales bacterium
CCCCCTCCCTAACACTATCAACGCCTCGGTGGGCAACGGGGCCGTGCTGACCATAAACAACACCGCCACTGGGCCAAACCCTACTGAGAAGGGGCTGTACGCCACAGGCGAGTGGGCCGGCGTGCACGGCTATAGCGCCACCGGCTACGGCGTCTGGGGAGCCGGCTTATACGGCGTGGTTGGCAGCGGCAGCGGAACCGGGGTATATGCCTACAGCAGCAGCGGCCTCCCCCTCTATATCAATGGCGACTCTGGATCCGACCTCATCGAGGCCTGGGACAGTTCCAGCAACGTTCGCTTCAAAGTAACCAGGTCAGGAATGCTTATGCTGGCACAACTTTCATCCGCCCCGGCTACCTGCGACTCCAGCATTGAAGGGGCGATCTACTACGACGACGCTGCTGACAAGTTCTACGGTTGCAATGGAAGCGCGTGGCAACCCCTTAACTGAAGGACGGCACATGACCTAGGACCAGGAGACAAAAACGGGCCATCCGTGTGGATGGCCCATGTCCCTTTCCGCAAAGTCGAGACTACCGCTTGGTGTATTGAGGAGCCTTTCTGGCCCTCTTCAGGCCGGGCTTCTTCCTCTCCTTCACCCGAGGGTCGCGAGTCAAAAAGCCCCTCTTGTGCAAGACGGGACGCAACTCCGGATCGAACTGCAATAAGGCCCGGGCTATGCCGTGGCGAACCGCCCCGGCCTGTCCAGGGATGCCTCCTCCCCTAACCCGCACCGTAATGCGGAACTTCCCCTCCATTTCCGTGGCCAGCAGAGGCCCCTTCAAATGTAGGATATGCTCCGGTGGGAAGTACTCCTCCGCCGGCTTCTCGTTGACGATGATCCCGTTGCCGCCGGGGTAAAGCCTAACCTGGGCGCTGGCGGTCTTGCGCCGTCCGGTGCCATAATAATATTCTTGAACCATAGACTCCTCCGTCACCACTCCAGAGGCTGGGGCTTCTGGGCCTCGTGAGGGTGGCTCTCCCCCTCGTAGATCTTGAGTTTCTTGATCATGGCCCTTCCCAGACGGTTATGAGGCAGCATGCCCCACACAGCCAAACGGAGGGCATGAGTGGGATGCCTCTTCAGCATAGTGGCCAGGCTCATGCTCCGCAGCCCCCCCGGATAGCCGGAATGGCGATAATATATCTTGTCCTCTAGTTTGTTGCCCGTCACCCGTATCTTGGCGGCGTTGACCACTACCACGTAATCGCCACAATCCAGGTGCGGGGCGAAGTATGGCTTGTGCTTGCCCCGCAGTATCTTGGCTATCTCCGAGGCCAACCGCCCCAATACCTTCCCCTCGGCATCCACCAGATACCAGCGTCTTTCTATATCGGTAACTTTAGTTGAATAGGTCTTCATTCGTTTATCCTGGATATCGTACTTGGGTGAGACAGAGCCCCTGGGCCGGGACGGCATCTCCAGCCCGGCTCCTATCCTTGGCCTCCATGATCTCCTTGAAACCCTGAGGGGTCAACTCCCCCCGCCCTACCAAAAGAAGGGTGCCCACGATGCTCCGCACCATGCCTCGCAAGAAGCCATCAGCCTCTATCTCGATATAGATAAAATCGCCTTCCTGCCAACAATCCGCGTCCAAAACCTGGCGAACCGTGCTCCCTCCTGGCCTGGCTCGGCCGAAGGAGGCGAAGTCGTGAATGCCTACCAGCCATTTGGCCGCCTCCCTCATGGCCGCCACATCCAAGGGCCCCGCCCAATGATAGGCGTAGAGCCGGGTGAGGGGAGAACGAACCGGGTGGTTATAAATGGTGTAGCGATATCGCCGACTAAGGGCGCTCTTGCGAGCGTGAAATTCTGGCTCCGCTTCTCCTAATTCCCTCACCGCTATGTCCGGTGGGAGGAGGGCGTTCAACCCTCGCTGCAACTCCGCCAGGGGCCGCTTCCAGGCGGTGGAGAAACTGACCACCTGACCGGTGGCATGGACCCCGCCATCGGTCCGCCCCGCCCCCACCACCCTGATTCGCTCTTGAGTCACCGAAGCCAAGGCTTTCTCTATCTCCCCCTGTATGGTAACCTGACCTACTTGGGCCTGAAAGCCAGCGTAGCCAGTGCCATCATACTCCACCGCGGCCCGAAGGCGAGGCATGGCTTATTCGACCAACTCCAAGATCACCATGGGAGCAGCATCGCCCTGGCGCGGCCCGAGTTTCACCAAGCGAGTGAAGCCTCCCGGCCGCTCCCGGTAGCGGGGGGCTATCTCTTCGAAAAGCGCCTTCACCACTTGGGCATCGGTAACGGTACGCAAGGCTTGCCGTCGAGCGTGCAGATCTCCCCGCTTGGCCAAAGTTACCAGTTTCTCCGCCTCCCCTCGGATGGCCTTGGCCTTGGCCTCAGTGGTGCGGATCTTCTTGTGGCGGAAGAGTTCGGTTATTAAGTTACGGAAGAGGGCCTGCCTATGGCCGCTGGAGCGCTTGAGGTGTCGGCCCGCTACTCTATGTCTCATGAGGCTTCCTCCCTGGGCAGGAAGTCCTTCTCCCTGAGTGCCTCTTTCAACTCCTCCAAGGACTTGCGGCCAAAGTTGCGAATGGTCATTACTTCTTCCTCGCCCTTATTGAGCCTTTCCAAGACCTCCCCCACCTTGGTTATCCCTGCTCGCCTCAGGCAGTTAAAGGCTCGCACCGATAGTTCCAGATCTTCCAGGGGGGTCTCATAGACTCGGGGCGGGATGGCCTCTTCGGCCGCCTTCATCTCCTCTGGCGGCAAGCCGCCGAAATCAACGACCAGGGAGAGGTGACGGACCAATATCAGGGCCGCGGTGCTCAAGGCCTCTTGGGGAGAGATGGTGCCATCCGTCCAGACCTCCAGCACCAACCGATCGAAGTCCGTCACCGGGCCCACCCGGACCCGATCCACGTTGAAGGCCACCTTCCTTACGGGGCTAAAGATGGCATCTACCGGCAACTCCCCGATGGGCAGCCTGCCCCTCTCTTCGCTGGGGGAATAGCCCCGACCCCGTTCCACCACCATCTCCATCTCCAGGCGAGAACCTTCCGAATCCAAGGTGGCTAATTTGAGATCGGGGGTGATGATCTCTATCTCGCTAGGACACTCTATGTCACCTGCGGTGAGCACCCCCTCCCCCTTCTTGGATACCTGGAGGCGGACGGGACCCTCGCCCTCCATCCTGAACCTTATCTGCTTCACGTTCAGTATTAGAGCCGTAGTATCCTCCTTGACCCCGGGAATGGGCGAAAATTCATGCTGAATGCCGTCCACTCGAATGGAGGTTACCGCCCCCCCAGGCAAGGAGGAGAGAAGAACTCGGCGCAGGGAGTTGCCTATGGTAACGCCATACCCGCTCTCCAGCGGACTAATGATGAACTTGCCATAACTTTGAGTTATAGCCTCGCATTCCACCTTGGGCAAAACTAGGTCCAACAAATCCACCGACCTCCTTACCATTACCTACTATAATATTCCACGATCAGCGACCCATCCAAGGGGATCTCGATCTCCTCCTCGGAGGGGTAATCCAAAACCTGGGCCCATAACTCTTCCGCGTTCAGGCTCAACCATCCAGGGACGGGCCTCTCCCCCAGCCTTTCCACTACCTCTCGGAAATAGGTAGTGTTTCGGGACCGCTCGCGCACCGCTATCTTTTGGCCCGGTTTGGCCAGGAAAGAAGGGACGTTGGTTTTCTGCCCATCGACCTCAAAGTGGCCGTGACGCACCAACTGGCGGGCTTGAGCCCGAGAGGAAGCAAAGCCCAGCCGATAGATCACGTTGTCCAACCTGGTCTCCAACATAGCCAAGAGGTTGAGGCCGGTGTGGCCGGGACGCCTCTGGGCCTCCCGGAAATAGCGGCGAAATTGGCTCTCCATGATCCCGTAGAGGCGGCGAGCCTTCTGCTTCTCCCTCAATTGCAGGCTATAGTCGGAGACTTTCCGTCGGTATTGGCTTTTCCGACCGTGCATCCCCGGGGGGTAGGAACGCCTCTCCACCGCGCACTTAGGGGTGAAACAACGCTCCCCTTTGAGGAAGAGTTTTACCCCCTCCCGACGACAAAGTTTGCACGCTGAACCTATATATCTAGCCATCTTAAGCCTCAAACCCGCCTTCTCTTGGGAGGACGACAGCCATCGTGGGGCATAGGAGTCACATCGGAGATCATCCTCACCTTCAGCCCAGAGGACTGCAAAGAACGGATGGCCGCCTCCCGACCAGGGCCGGGCCCCTTGACATATACATCTATCTCCCGCACTCCCTGGTCCATGGCCCCTTTAGCCGTAACTTGAGCCGCCATCTGGGCCGCATAGGGGGTGCTCTTCCGGGAACCCTTGAACCCGGCCGTCCCCGCGCTCCCCCAAAGGATGACCTCTCCAGCCGGGTCGGTGAAGGTGATAATAGTATTATTGAAGGTAGCATAGACATAGACCCGGGCGTGGGGAACGTTCCTCTTCTCCCGCCGACGCCCCTTCGCCTCCCTACGCGCCATAGGACTCTCCTTTCAAGCCTTAACCATCTCCCTTACTTCTTGGCCCGTGACCGACTGCGACCGGCCACGGTCTTCTTTGAACCTTTCCTGGTTCTAGCGTTGGTCCTGGTACGTTGACCGCGAACGGGGAGGCTGCGGCGATGGCGAATCCCCCGATAGCAACCGATCTCCTGTAACCGTTTGATATTCTGGGATACCTCTCGACGTAGGTCCCCCTCCACCTTATATTCGGTATCGATGACCGTCCTCAGCCGGGTCACCTCCTCCTCGGAGAGGTCCTTTATTCGCATATTAGGGTCAACCCCCGCCTTGGCTAAGGCCCCCCGGCTGGAACTACGGCCCAGGCCGTATATATAGGTGAGGGCTACCTCTGCTCGCTTGTTCCTGGGCAGGTCGACTCCCGCGATCCTAGCCATATCCCCTCCTAACTAGCCCTGCCTCTGCTTATGTTTGGGGTTGGTACAGATGACCCGCACCACGCCTTTTCGCTTCACGATCTTACAGTTATCGCACCGCCTCTTAATCGAAGGCCTGACTTTCATCGCTATCCTCTATAACGCCGTCAAAACCTCCGGCTCCCCTTCGGTAATGGCTACGGTATGCTCAAAGTGAGCCGATAATTTCCCGTCATCGGTGACCACCGTCCAGCCGTCTTCCAATACCCGAGTCAAGTAGCCCCCGGCATTGACCATGGTCTCTATGGCCAAGGTCATCCCCGGCTTGAGGAGAGGCCCTTTGCCCGGCTCCCCGTAATTCGGCACCTGGGGCTCCTCGTGCATCTCCCGCCCG
>CAYUAM010000150.1:0-5188 GCA_964442805.1 uncultured Anaerolineales bacterium
GGTAAGTAATCATGAAACCGGAGTTCCAGAATGAGCCGCTCGTCGATTTCGCTCGGGAGGAGAATCGCCGGGCCATGGAGGCCGCCCTGGCTAAGGTAAAGGGCCAATTGGGGCGGACCTACCCCTTGGTCATCGGCGGGAAGAGGGTAGAGACCGAGGCCACCTTCAACTCCATTAACCCCGCCGACCCCGACCAGGTGGTGGGCACCTTCGCCAAAGCCGATTTGGCCTTGGTAGGAAAGGCGGTGGAGGCGGCCCATCAGGCTTTCCAGGAGTGGAAGAGGGTGCCGCCGGAGGTGAGGGCCAGGTACCTCTTCCACGCCGCCGCCCTCATGCGAAAGAGGAGGCTGGAGTTCGCCGCTTGGATGGTCTATGAGGTGGGGAAGAGCTGGGTGGAGGCCGACGCCGATGTGGCCGAGGCCATAGATTTCTTGGATTATTACGGCCGCCAGATGCTCCGCCTGGCCCTGCCTCAACCTTTGGTCCCTCGGCCGGGCACGGAGAACGAACTGGCATACATCCCCTTGGGCGCGGGGGCGGTCATCTCCCCCTGGAACTTCCCCTGCGCCATAGCGATGGGCATGACCTCGGCCGCGGTGGTGGCCGGCAACACCGTGGTCTTCAAGCCGGCCAGCACTGCCCCTACCATTGCCTATAAGTTCTTCGAACTGCTGGAGGAGGTGAGCCTGCCCCCGGGGGTGGTAAATTTCCTGCCCGGCCCGGGGGGAGCCATCGGCGACGGCCTGGTCCTCTACCCCCAGACCCGCTTCATCGCCTTCACCGGCTCCAAGGAGGTGGGGCTGCGCATCAACGAACTAGCGGCCAAGCCTCAGCCGGGCCAGATCTGGATCAAGCGCACCATCTTGGAGATGGGGGGTAAAAATGCGGTGGTGGTGGACGAGAGCGCCGACCTCGAGGCCGCCGCTCAAGGGATCGTGGCCTCGGCCTTCGGCTTTCAGGGCCAGAAATGCTCCGCCGGCTCCCGAGCCATCATCGGGGAGGGGGTCTATGACCAGGTGGTGGAGAAGGTATTAGCCCTGACGGATAAGATCACCGTCGGGCCGGTTACCGACCCCGCAAATTACTTGGGACCGGTCATCGAACAGGCCGCCTTTGACAAGATCATGGGCTATATCGAGATAGGGAAGAGGGAGGCCAAGTTATTGACCGGTGGGCAGCGAGCCAGGGAGAAGGGCTATTTCATTCAGCCCACCATCTTCGGGGAGGTGCCCCCTAGCGCCCGCATCGCCCAGGAGGAGATCTTCGGCCCGGTCCTTTCCATCATCCGGGCGCGGGATTTCGACCAGGCCTTGGAGATAGCCAACGGCACGGAATATGGCCTCACCGGGGCGGTCTTCAGCCGCAACCGGGAGCATCTGGAGCGGGCCCGCCAGGAATTTCACGTGGGCAACCTCTACTTCAACCGCAAATGCACCGGAGCCTTGGTGGGGGTGGAACCCTTCGGGGGCTTCAACATGAGCGGGACTGACTCCAAAGCCGGGGGGCAAGATTACCTCCTGCTCTTCACCCAGGCCAAATGTACATCTGAGCAACTGTAGCCCTCTAATTAGTCTAGGAGGTGATATGGAGAAGACGCCCAGTACGGGCAAGAGCCCGGAGGAGTTGATAGGCCGGGCCAGGCGCATGGCCTTGCGCTACGCCGAGGTTAGCCCCTATCGCCTCAACCCCGACCGGAATATCTGGGAGGGGATCGTGGCCGCCATAGGGCGGCAGGCTTTTACCTTCGGCTGGCCCTACTGCCCTTGACAGGAGAGGACCGGCGATCCCGGGGAGGATCGCAAATTCATCTGCCCCTGCTACCGCCATGAGCAGGATGTCGCCGAGACGGGCCACTGCATCTGCCACCTCTTCGTGGACGAAGATTACCGGCCGCCGGAGATGGAGCCCCCGCCCATCCGCCAGGAGGGGAGCCCCTGGCCCCCCATCGTGGTCTATGGGACCTACTGGTGCACTGACACCATCCGCACTAGGCGTTTCCTCAACCGCCACGGCGTGCCCTATACCCTCATCGACGTGGACCGAGACCCCCAGGCCGCCCGCAAGGTGAAGGAGTGGAACCGAGGATACCTCTCTACCCCCACTTTGGATATCGGGGGGCGCATCGTAACCGAGCCCTCCGATGAGGAATTGGCAGAGATCTTGGGGATAGAGTTCGAGTAGGAGGGAATCATGAATATCGACATTTTCAGCCTTCTATGGATCTTCTTCATTTTGGCCACCCTTCTCCCGGCCCTAAACCGTAGGCTCATTGAGATGAGCCGACAACGACTCATGAGGGCCATGGAGAAGAAGCGGGGCTCGCGCCTCATCACCCTCATCCACCGCCAGGAGGCGCTGAGTTTCCTGGGGATAGCCTTCTCCCGTTACATAGATATCGAGGACTCGGAGGAGGTCCTGCGGGCCATCCGCCTGACCCCCGACGATCTCCCCATAGACATCTTGCTTCACACGCCCGGGGGGCTGGTGCTGGCGGCGGAACAGATCGCCCACGCCTTAGTGGGCCATAAGGCTAAGGTCACCGTTTTTGTGCCCCATTATGCTATGAGTGGCGGGACCTTCATGGCCTTGGCCGCGGACGAGATCGTGATGGATGAGAACGCCGTCTTGGGGCCGGTGGACCCCCAGATAGGCAACTACCCCGCGGCCAGCATCTTGAAGGTGACGGAGACGAAGAAGGTGGACAAGATCGACGACGAGACCCTCATCCTGGCCGACATAGCCAGGAAGGCTCAGGCCCAGGTCAACGCTTCCTTGGTGGAGATCATGGCGGCCAACGGGATGGCTAAGGAAAAGGCCCAGGAGGTAGCCAATGCCATCTCCTGTGGCCAGTGGACCCACGACTACCCCATAACCTTTGAGGAGGCCAAGAGGTTAGGGCTGCCGGTGAAGGAGGGCCTCCCGGAGGAGATCTACGAACTGATGGCCCTCTTCCCCCAGGCGGGGGGAAGGAGGCCATCGGTGCAATATATCCCTATGCCCTATCGGAGGGAGGAGAGGCCGGAGAAGCCAAAGGGCCAGAGTTGGAGATTATCTTAGACCTTGACCTGAAGTTAGAACCCCCTCGCGTCCTGAGGCTCCTGGGCGGTTCATCCTCCCAGGAGGAGCGCTATGGGGAGATGATCCCGGGGATGGTCTCCCGGGCGCGGGAACTCCTGGAGCCGGTGGTCCTCTATGACCTCTTCCCTGTAGAGGAGGCGCGCCCGGGAGAGGTGGCCTTAAAAGGGGCGACTCTTAGGAGCAAGGGGCTGGCTAAACTGTGGGCCCGGGCCCAAGAGGTAGCCTTGGTTTTATGCACCCTCGGCCCGGCCCTGGATGAGCAGGTCTCCGCCTATTTCGCTGCCTCCGACCCCTTGAGGGGGTTGGTCTTGGACGCGGTGGGGAACGCGGCCTTGGAGGAGTTGACGGAGGAAATCTGTGGCCTGGTAGAGGGGGTGGCCAAAGAGAGGGGACAAGAGGCTAGCGCCCCCCTGAGTCCAGGCAATCTAGACTGGCCGGTGGAGGAGCAGAAGATATTCTTTGACCTCCTGCCCGCTCGGGAGATAGGGCTGAGTTTGACTTCTAATTACCAGATGATACCGTTGAAATCGCTATCCTTGGCCTTGGCCCTGGGTCAGGGTTTGCACCCCGCCGCTGGCCAGCCGCCTTGCAGTTATTGCTCTTTGAGCAAGAGATGTCAATATAGGCGAGGCTAGTGGCAAGCACCATTTGAGCCCTGGTCGAAGGCCCCGAGGTCAGGCGGGCTCTTTACTCTTTTTCTTCTCCAGATAGTCTTGGATGGCGGCGTGGATGGCATCAGCCGCCAGGTTCGAGCAATGCATCTTGATGGGGGGGAGGCCTTCTAGGGCCTCGGCCACGGCCTTGTTGGTCAACTGCAATGCCTCCTCTATGGTCTTTCCCTTCACTATCTCCGTGGCCATGGAACTGGTGGCGATGGCCGCCCCGCAGCCGAAGGTGCGAAATTTGATATCGGCTATGCGGTCGTCTTTGACCTTGATGAACATCTCCATCAAGTCGCCGCAGACCGGGTTGCCCTCCTTTCCCACTCCATCGGCATCTTCTATTACCCCCACGTTGCGGGGGTTCATGAAATGCTCCATCACCTTCTCAGAATACATCTCTTTTCTCCATTCGTGGGGTTTGAAGAGCGCTGTCCGGTCGAGGGGGAGGCAAATAGTGACTCTTCCACTTCCCTCAATCTCTCTATCCCCTTGATCTCGTAGGGGAAGAGGGGCAACTGCACCATTTCCATCTTTTCCCCATATTCTTGGGCCAACATCTCTATATAGTGCTCTTGCATCTCCTTCCTTCGCCTATGAAAGTCGCAATCGGGCTCCTTTATCACGTTATTTATGACCAGGTAATGGATATCTAAGCCATACCTGGTGAACTCTTTCACTAATCTCCTGGCCTGATAGACCCCTAGGGCCTCGGGGATGGTCACCATGATGAATTCCGTGTTTTGGGGGTCCTTCATGAAATTGGTGACCTCCTCGGCTAAGGCCTGCCAACTTCTGATGATCTCGATGAAGGGCACCTTCTTCAGTTGGAGGGCGTCCCGGACCTCCAGATAGACCCGGGGGGCCATGCGTAGATGTTCTATAAACTTATATGGCAATTCCAGGAGGCGCAGGGTGTCCCCGGCGGGGGCCGTGTCCCAAACAATCAGGTCGTAGTGCCCATCTTTGACCCGCTCCAGGACATAGTCTAACATGAACTCTTCCTGGATCCCTGGGGCGATGGCCACATAGTTTATGACCTCATCGTATTCCATCTCTACCAGTGACGCAGCGGCCTCGTAAACCTCCGGCCCAAACTTCTCCTTCCACCTCCTCATCACCTCTTCCGGGTTTATCTCCAGGCCGTAGAGGTTCTCCAGAATGGGCTTCTCCGTGGGGCCTATCTCCATCTCGAAGATGTCGGAGAGGGAGGGGGTGAGGTCGCTGGAGATGATCAGCGTTTTCTTCCCCGTGGCGGCAAAGTGGAGAGCGGTGGCTGCCGAGCAGGTGGTTTTCCCCACCCCGCCTTTGCCCCCCAGCATGAGGACCCGTTTGTTGGCCTTATCGAGATCCGAAAGGGACATCTCTCCTCTGTGGTGCTGAGAAATTCCTAGCCCCTATGAGCCCGTGGCGTAGAGGGGCGACATAGCCCTCAGCCTCTCCACGATGCC
>CAYUAM010000151.1:0-5162 GCA_964442805.1 uncultured Anaerolineales bacterium
AGGACCGTTCGGTTGAGGGCCAGGAAGGCCCGGAAGGAGAGGGATGAGCAAGAGGAAAAACGAACCTCGCCCCTCGCGGGGTTCAGTGCTCAAACAGGTCGAGGAACTCCAAGCCAAGGTCGTTCAGGCCCAAGAGGCCTTGGCCCAAGAGACGGTGACCGTCTCCGCCGGCGGAGGGGCGGTCAAGGTTACCATCACCGGAGGGCAAAGGGTAAAATCTATCGAGATAGACCCCCAGGTGGTGGACCCCCAAGAGGTGGGGATGCTCCAAGAACTTATCATGGCCGCGGTGAACGAGGCCATCGAGCGCTCCCAAGAGTTAGCCGCCCAAAGGATGAGCGCCCTCACCGGCGGCCTCAAGATCCCGGGGCTATGAGATGCGCGCCTTGCCTAAGCCCGCCGCCCGCCTGGTGGAAGAATTGAGCCGTCTCCCCGGCATCGGCCCCAAGACGGCCAGCCGCTTGACCTTTTACCTCCTTCGCGCCCCCAAGGAACAGGCCCTGGCCCTGGCCGAGGCCATCGGCCAACTCCGGGAGAGGATCATCACCTGTGAGATCTGCCATAACATCACCGAGGAGAGCCCTTGCCCCATCTGCCGTGATGAGGAGAGGGAGCGCTCCCTCCTCTGCGTGGTGGAGGAGCCCTTGGATGTCTTGGCCATCGAGCGCAGCGGGGGGTATCAGGGGCTCTATCACGTCCTGGGGGGAGCCATCTCCCCTATAGACGGCATCGGCCCCGAAAACCTCAAGATCGCCGAACTCCTAGGCCGCCTGGAGGGGGAGCCCATAGAAGAGGTGATACTAGCCACCAACCCCACCTTGGAGGGTGAATCCACGGCCATCTACATCCGGCGTTTGCTCATCCCCTCAAAGGTCAAAGTAACGCGCATTGCCCATGGCCTCCCCGTGGGCGGAGACTTAGAATACGCCGACCAGGTTACCCTCACGAGAGCCCTTGAGGGGCGAAGGGAGATGTAGGCCATCCTTAACTGCTTGTCCTGGATTTGAAATCCAGGACAAGCAACTAAAGCATCAAGTAGCATATACGGTTGAGTGCAATATGAGAATTCACTATGATAGGAATGAGGATATCTTGATGCTGGAGATATCCGAGGAAGGCCAGATAGATCACGCGGAACAAGTAGACTCGGTGATTGTACATTTCACCGCCTCCGGGGAGCCTGTGCTATTGGAAATCCTCGACGCCAGTGAATTTCTCTCCGCTGTTATCAAGGCCACCATGAGATCGGAGAAGGAAGCCTTGGCATGATCTTTCCAGCGCTGTCAGGAGGTATCTCCTGACAGCCAAATGTACTCCATCTCATTCCTAATGATTGCGTCTAAAGCCGTAATGTTTCGTCTATCTCAACCCTTTATTAGGGAGCGTGGGGCGGTGTAATAGCCGCCCTGCTTGCATCTTCCGATGATTACCGTGCGCCGCTGGCTTGGGAACTGGAAACCGGCCCGCCTCGGAACCCTGGGGGTGCTGGCTGCGCTGGTCGCCTTCCACGCCGTCAACAACTGGCGCTGGCTGACGGCCAACGTCACCCTGCTGGGCTGGGACCTGCCTTCGCACCTAGGGAAGAGTTTCCTCTACAACGGCATGCTGCACCCCTTCACCTTGAAGGCTCTTTTCGCCGTCGTCACCTGGCACCCCCTCCATCCGCCGCTCTTCTTCCTTTCTGCGGTGCCCCTCTACCGGCTGTTCGGCGCCTCGGTCGATGTGGGGACCATGGTCAACGTGCTCTATCTAGCCGTGTTGATCGGCTCAGTGTATGGCATCGGCCAGCGGCTGGGCGGACGGCGGGTAGGGTTGCTGGCCGCCTTCGTCGTTGCCACCTTCCCCGCAATCTACGCCCTCTCCCGCCTCTTCTACATCGAATTGGCGCTGACGGCCATGGTGGCCCTGAGCGTTTGGTTGTTACTGGCCAGCGACCGCTTCCAGAACCGCACCGCATCGCTCCTGTTCGGCCTTAGCCTCGGGCTGGGGCTGCTGACCAAGTACACTTACCCGGTCTTCATCTTCGCCCCGCTGTGCCTAGTAGTCGCGCGCTCGAAAGCGCTGAAAGGCCTGAAAGATCGCCTGCGGGCCGGATTTCGTCTCGACCTCAGGGAAACGCTTTTGGCCCTGGTTATCGGGCTGGCCCTGGCAGCCACCTGGTATCTGCCCAGTCGCGAGGTCGCCAACCGCCTGATCTTAGATGGCTGGCTCTTGCCCCTATGGGCCCTCCTGGTTGCCACTACCATCTATCTGGTGCGTCGCCAGCCCGGCCCCGACACCAACCTCCTTTCAGCCCTTTTTCTAGGGGGGACGATAGGTTCCCTCTGGTACCTGCCCCGCATCGCCTCCCTGCGGATGTTGTTCCAGGTCGGCTACGGCGTTAATGACCCTGGAGCACCGTCGGTCAATCTGGCTCAGCCAGCCACCTACCTCTACTATCTGGTCCAGTTGATCAATGAGCACATCTCCTTAGGCTATTTCGCCTTCTTCGTCCTTGCTATGCTGGGCTTGCTTATCTTCTTGTGGCGCAAAGGTGATTTCTGGGCTACCCTGCGCCGGGCCAGCGATGGCTGGTGGGTAACCTTCCTCTGGCAGGCGGGCTCTTACCTCATTCTCACCCTCTCCATCTACCGCCAATCGCGGGGGATCGCGCCCATCTTGCCCTCCCTGGCGCTGCTCCTGGCGGGAGGACTATTCAGGCTGCCCTGGAGAAAAGTGACCACGTTGCTGGTGGCCTTGGTCATCGCCTGGGGGCTCCTGCAATTCTTCGTCCTCTCCTACGAAGGCCCCCATTGGCTGGCAGAACGAACCGCCTTCACCCTGCCGGTATTAGGAGAAACCGGCCTCTTTGCCCGAGGAGGAGTGATTCAACTTCCCGCTGCCGGGGAGACCGATCGCGGCTACTGGGTCGCGCCGGACATTTTGCGGCTCGTTGATAAAGGGCGACGGGCAACCGGTGTGGAGATCGTCACCCTAGGAGTGCTGGTCAACAACCGGTACCTCAATCGGGACCTCTTAGGCCTACTAGCGCTCCAAGGCTATGCTGGCATCCGCCTTAACGACCTGGCCCGCACCCACGGCAGTGATTCGGTCTATCCTCAACTTTTCGAGCAGGATTATCTGGTCTTGCTGGAGGGCAACTACAACTTGACTGACGCCGCGGCCCAGGAAGCACTGCGTCACCTGGAAGAAGCACCGGGCTTTTTTGCGGCCACCTTCCAACTGGCCCGACGGTTCCCCCTGCCCAACGGCGACACGATACTCCTTTACCGCAAGGTCTGGAGGCTCGCACCGGGGTACGAGGTGGACGATTACCGCGCCGTGGCCCAGGCCATCATGGCCCTGGAGCAGGAGGGCGACGCCATCCTCCTCGTACCGCCGGAGCAGGTCGAGGCCCTGGGGCAAGCCTACCATGGCAACTTGCCTCCCTACCTCCTGCCCCAGGAGCGGCCCTTTGACTCCGAGGCCACAGCCCGCGCCCTGGAAGAGATCGCCGCCCGCCATCCCCTCCTTTTCGCCGTCTTCCGGGGCGAGGAGACGGGAGACGCGGAGCGATTCATCGAAGGTTGGCTCAACCAGCACGCCTACCCTTCGCGCGCAGAATGGCATGGTGGCGTGCGGCTGGTAATCTACGGGGCGCCGTTCGGGGAAACTGACGGCACACTGGCCGGCGTCGAGGAAACGGCGCATCCGCTGGCTGTCAGGCTGGGGGAGGGGATAAGGCTATCGGGCTACAGCCTGGCGGAGGAGGCAGTCGAGCCGGGCCGGATGGTGCGCCTGACCCTCTTCTGGCGGGCCGAGGGACCGGTGACGGAGCGGATAGCCGTCTTCGCCCATTTGCTAGATGACGATGGAAGGCTGGTGTCCCAGCAGGACAGCGAGCCAATAGGTGGCTCCCGTCCAACCACGACCTGGAGGACCGGCGAGGTGCTCCGCGACCACATAGGCATCCTGATACCTCCTGGCACGGCCAGCGGGGAATACCGACTGGTGGTAGGCATGTACCGGCCCGACACCGGCCAGCGCTTGCCGGTGCTGAATGAGGAAGGGATAGTGGTGGGAGATAGCGTCGCCCTGAGCACGATCCAGGTGAGACTGCCGTGAGCGAAAGAGGTTGCTCTCCCTTGTCCGTCGTCCCTACCTTAGAGCCATGGCCCTTTTCCTCTACCTGCTCTACGGACTGGTGCTGGAGGGACGAGAGCCGGACCTAGTTTACGATAGGGTACAATGTGTGGACGTGGGAGCAGAATGGGGTGGGTCTGGGAAAGCGGCCTTCAAATGTATTTATGAGAAACGCGCCCGAGGTAGCCGCAGTGAGGGCGGAGGCTTGACAAATCGCTCACCTATATGCTATAATATAGATACTTAAAGGAGCGGTCTCGCTCGCTGTCATCAGCGAGAAGATCCAACAATCGAGAAGAGGAGGTGAGAGAGCCGTTACATCGAGTCTCAATCTGTCCTGGCTTTCTACCTCCGTCGGCAGAAATAGCCGACGGTTTTCGTTCTCCTTGACAAGCGATATATTGTATGCTAATATAATTTCAGCACCTTAACAACTGAAGAGTGATAGGAAGGCAGCGGTACCTTGGGCCCAACTTTGAGAAAAGTCCAACGGAGAGTTTGATCCTGGCTCAGGATGAACGCTGGCGGCATGCCTGACACATGCAAGTCGAACGGGCCGTGAGCCGTTGAGTGGGAAGCCGCTTCGGCGGCGGAACATGAGGTTTCACGGTCAGTGGCGAACGGGTGAGTAACACGTAGGTGACCTGCCCCGAAGAGGGGGATAACCACTGGAAACGGTGGCTAATACCCCATGTGATCCGCCATTCATTTGGCGGATTAAAGGCTCCGGCGCTTCGGGAGGGACCTGCGGCCTATCAGCTAGTTGGTAGGGTAAAGGCCTACCAAGGCTATGACGGGTAGCTGGTCTGAGAGGACGGTCAGCCACACTGGCACTGAGACACGGGCCAGACTCCTACGGGAGGCAGCAGTGAGGGATATTGCGCAATGGGGGAAACCCTGACGCAGCGATGCCGCGTGGGCGAAGAAGGTCTTCGGATCGTAAAGCCCTTTTCTCCCTGACGAGAAAGGACGGTAAGGGAGGAATAAGTCTCGGCTAACTACGTGCCAGCAGCCGCGGTAAAACGTAGGAGGCGAGCGTT
>CAYUAM010000152.1:0-5137 GCA_964442805.1 uncultured Anaerolineales bacterium
TTCGGGATCCTCTTCGACCTTTTCGGAGCCATGATCTTGACCGGAGAGTTCATCGCCATCTATCGAAGGTTCGTGGTTAGAGCCCAGCCCTTTAAGAGTTCTATGGGGGATATAGTTGCCGTCAATCTATTGGGGGGATGGTTCATCCTGCGATTCTTTTGCGAGGCGACAAGCATTCTAGCCTACAGCCTTCCAGCCTCCGTGGCCCGGTATTGGTTCGTCTCCTTTGCTCTGAGTAAGATCATCGCTCCCCTGAGGCTGCCTTGGTCGTCCCTCAACTATCCCCTTTGGTCTTTGTCTGGGTTATTCCTAGGAAGCCTCGTTGCCTCCATCCCTTATAATGAGAAGCTCTGGCATATCCTCACCATACCTTTTGTCATGTTCATCAATTTGATGCCTCAGGAGGCCTTCAAGCCCGGGATGAAAAAGGCCCCCCTCCCTCTTTCCTTGAAGGACCTCGTAGCGCTCGATTCCTGTGTGAAATGCGGGAGTTGTGTGGATGTTTGCCCGGTGTATGCTGAAAGGAAGCGGTTAGAATCCACGGCGGGAGGGTTATATAAGAACTTCAGGTCCTTCGTTAGAAAAACCTATGGGTTGCCGGGCGCGCTCTTTCACTCCCAGGAGGCGGCTGAAAAGATGCCCCAGGGGCTTTCCGACAATGCCTATCTCTGTACCCTATGTTGCCGGTGCAAGGCGGTATGCCCCAGTTTGATCAACACCAGGGATCTAAGGATATCGACCAGGGCCTTCATGGTGGAGGCTGGCTGCTCTCCCCAGTGGACGGCTCGGTTGGGGGAGTCAGTGACCACCAGTCATAATATCTCCGGTGACTCCAATGAGGACCGCCTCATCTGGAGCGGGAATCTGGAACGGATCCCCGAAGGGGTGAAGGGCAAAGAGAAAGCAGAGGTGGTCTATTTCGTAGGTTGTGTCTCCTCTTTCTACCCTCAAGTCTATGGCATCCCTCAATCGATGGTGCGGATCATGGAGCGGGCGGAGGTGGACTTTGCCACCATAGGAGGAAAGGAGTGGTGTTGTGGTTTCCCCCTCCTCATCGCCGGGATGGGCAAATCGGTCGAGGAACTCGCTTTCCACAACGTGGAAGCGGTCCGAAAGATGGGGGCCAAAAGGTTGGTGACGGCTTGCCCATCCTGCTTCCATACTTGGAAGGTCGATTATCCGCGAATCATGGGAGAGCCCTTAGGTTTCGAGGTTCAACACTCGAGCGAGTTGTTGGCCGATTTGGTCTCTGAGGGAAGGGTGAGGTTAGGTCAGTTCCCGCATCCTGTTACTTATCATGACCCCTGCGATTTGGGGCGGAACAGCGGGATCTACGAGGCTCCGCGTCAGGTCATCGCTGCCGTTAATGGGATAACCCTCACCGAGATGGAGGGGAATCGGGAACAGGCCCTCTGTTGCGGTGGCGGAGGAGACGTGGAGATGGGTGATGCCGCCCTCACCGAGGCCATCGCAAGGCGCAGGGTGGCGCAGGCGCAGGCCACCGGAGCGGAGGTGATACTCTCTGCCTGTCCCCAGTGCAAACGAAGCCTCACCGCCGCCACCCGCCGGGAAAAGGTGAGGATGAGGGTCATGGACCTGGCGGAACTTGTTAATGAAGTGATGGAGGATAGGATTGAGGTTTTATAGCCTTGGTTCAGTCTCTTGGTTAGAGTCACAGTTGATCTATCACGCCCTTCCTCGCCTAGAACGGGAAGGGCTCATCGTATTGAGCCCCGCCTCTCCCTACGTTTGTATCGGCTATCATCAAGACCCGACGCAGGAGGTGGACCTGGCCTATTGCCAAGGGGAGGGCATCCCCGTCTTCCGCCGGGAGGTGGGAGGGGGCGCGGTCTATCTGGACGGCGATCAAATCTTCTATCAACTGGTCATTCATAGGGATAATCCCTTGGCGCCTCACGGCAAGGAGGCCTTCTACCGAAAGTTCCTGCAGCCTGTCGTCGATGCCTATAGGGGGTTGGGCATCGCCGCCCATTACCGGCCGGTGAACGACATCGTAGCGGGGGGAAGGAAGATATCTGGGAACGGGGCGGCGGAGATAGAGGGTTATCTCATCCTGGTGGGCAATTTGATATTAGACTTCAACTACGACATGATGGCCCAAGTCTTGAAGGTCCCCGATGAGAAATTTCGGGACAAGGTCTACAAGACCATGCAGGAGAACCTAACTACCATCAAGAGGGAGTTGGGGATGGTCCCCCCTCGCCAGGAGTTGGAAAGGCTCTTGGTGCGGCATTTTGAGCGGTTATTAGGCCCTTTGGAGAGGGGCAGCCTCGATGAGTCCCTGAGGGAGATGGTAGCCCAATTGGCAGAGAGGTTCCAAAGTGAGGAGTGGCTTTATCAAAAGGGGAGGACACGACGGGATTGGGCCACCAAGATCGCCGCCGGAGTAGAGGTGAAGCGAAAGGTGTATAAGGCCCCTGGTGGCTTGATCAGGGCCACCGTGGTGGAGAAGGAAGGGGTCATCGATTCCGTCTCCCTCTCCGGCGATTTCTTCTTCTATCCTCAGGACAGACTGGAAGACCTGGAGAGGGCCTTGGTGGGGGTGAAGGAGGGAGAGGTGAAAGAGGCCATAGTTAGGTTCTATGAGGAGAACGCCATCGAGTCGCCGGGCGTGGGACCCGCCGATTGGGCCCAAGCAATTACTATAGAAAGGTAGCGTCTATGGTCGCCGAGAGAGTGAAAAACGACGAAGTTAAAGATCTCATGCAGTTAGTGCAGGCCATCCCGGAGGGGGAGAAACTTCTCACCTGCATCCAATGCGGCACCTGTACCGCCTCATGCCCTACTGGTTACGCCATGGATTATCCCTTACGCCAATTGTGGCGCTTGATACTCTGGGGGTTGAAAGAGGAGGTGATGGGAAGCCAAACTTTTTGGCTTTGCACCGTCTGCGCCTCTTGTACCGCTCGCTGTCCCCGGGGTATACCCCTAACTGAAACCTTGCTGGCCCTTAAGAGTTATGCCTTGCAACAAGGGTTGAAAGTGCCTACCGCGCTGCCCCTTTTCAGGGAGACCTTGGAGGAGAAGCATAATATATCGGGAGACCCCAACGAGAGCCGCTTGATCTGGAGCCAGAATATGGAGCGTAGGCCGGAAGGGTTAGTGGGGAAGAGGAAGGCAGAGGTAGTGTATTTCGTGGGGTGTGTCTCCTCCTTCTACCCTCAGGTTTATGGCATCCCTCAATCGCTAGCGCAGGTCATGGAGCGAGCAGAGGTTGATTTCACCACCCTAGGTGGCGAGGAGTGGTGCTGTGGCTATCCCCTCTATGCCGCGGGGATGGGGGAACGGGTTGCCCCCTTGGCTGCGCATAACCTGGAAAGGGTCAAGGAGATCGGAGCCAAAAGGGTAGTTTTCTCTTGTCCTTCCTGTTACTATGCCTGGAAGCAAGTCTATCCCCAGATCGCTTCCCCGGTCAAGGACCTAGAATTATTGCATGCCACCGAATTTCTAGCGCGGCTCATTGAGGAGCGTAGGGTCAGATTGAGTGGCCTGGAGGAGGCCATCACCTACCACGATCCTTGTGACCTGGGCAGGAAGAGCGGCGTCTTCGATGAACCTCGGTTCATCCTGGAACAGATTCCAGGCCTGGAGTTGAGGGAGATGGCCAACATCCGGGAAAGTTCCCTCTGTTGTGGTGGTGGCGGCGATGTGGAGCTCTTCGATGCTGAATTGTCGCGTCAGGTGGCCATCCGTCGAGTAGAGCAAGCGCGGGAGACAGGGGCCTCCACTATCGTTTCCGCCTGTCAGCAGTGCAAGAGGGCCTTGCTAGGAGGGGTACGGCAATCAAAGGTCAAGATGAGGGTTGCAGATATTAGCGAGTTAGTTTGGAAAGCGATGGAGGAAAGGGGCTCTTAGAGCCGGCTCAAAGGAGGAAGGGATGAAATCCGAATCGAGGATAGGCGTATATATCTGTCACTGCGGGACCAATATCGCCGGAATAGTGGATGTGAAGGAGGTGGTCCGCTACGCCGCTGGGTTGCCCGGGGTGGCCGTGGCCAGAGATTACGAATATATGTGCTCCGACCCAGGCCAGGAACTGGTCAAACAAGATATAAAGGAACTAGGGTTGACTAAGGTGGTGGTGGCCTCTTGCTCCCCCTTGATGCATGAGATCACCTTCCGCCGAGCCTGCCAAGGGGCCGGGCTTAACCCCTTCAACTTCCAGATGGCCAATATCCGAGAGCAGGTCTCCTGGGTCACCGAGGACCCCAAGGAGGCCACGGAGAAGGCCAAGCGGGCGGTGGCGGCTGCCGTCTTCCGGGTGGCCCGCCAGGAGCCCCTAGTGGTGCGAGAGGTGCCGGTTAAACCGGCCGCCTTGGTGGTGGGGGGAGGGATAGCCGGCATAGAGGCTTCCCTCCGCATGGCCGATTCGGGGAAACAGGTCTACTTGGTGGAGAGGGAACCTTGCATCGGCGGCTACATGGCCCAACTCTACAAGACCTTCCCCACCTTGGACTGTGGAGCCTGAATCCTCACCCCCAAGATGGTGTCCGTGGGACAACACGAGAAGATCGAACTCCTCAGTTATAGCCAGGTGGAGGAGGTATCGGGCTACGTAGGGAACTTCAAGGTCAAGGTTCGCCAGAAGGCCCGTTACGTGAACGAAGATCTATGCACCGGCTGTGGCCTTTGCCAGGAGAAATGCCCGGCCAAGAATATCCCCAGCGAGTTCGACGCTGGGCTGGGCACCCGCAAGGCCATCTATATCCCCTTCGCCCAGGCCGTGCCCCGGGTGCCGGTGATAGATACGGCCCATTGTATCTGGTTCCAGAAGGGCAAGTGTGGGGCTTGCCGGAAACTCTGCCCTCGGGGGGCGGTCGATTTCGAGCAGGAGGACCAGATCCTGGAGTTGGAAGTGGGGACCATCATCGTGACCACCGGGTTCGACCTCTTCGACCCGGCTCGAGCCCCCCAATACGGCTATGGAAGGCTGGATAACGTCCTGGACAGCCTGGAGTTCGAGCGGATGATCAACTCCAGCGGCCCTACCGGCGGGAGGGTGCGCTTGAAGGACGGCCGGGAGCCGGAGAGCGTGGCCATCTTGCACTGCATCGGCAGCCGAGACGAGAATTATAACCCCTACTGCTCCCGGGTCTGCTGTATGTATTCCTTGAAG
>CAYUAM010000153.1:0-5124 GCA_964442805.1 uncultured Anaerolineales bacterium
AGGCGGAGTTGCTCCTGGGGGTCCTGGGGGAAGGGGAACCCCTTCTCCTCCTCGATGATCCCCTTGAACTCCTCGGTGATGGCCTTCAAGTCCTCGGAGGTGAGGTCGGTATCGACCTCACACCCCTTCTCCTCCTTGGCCCGTTCCAGCACCTCCTCGAAACGGCGGGCCTCCACCCCCAAGACCACGTGGCCGAACATCTGCACCAGGCGGCGATAAGCGTCGTAGGCGAACCGCTCGTTCCCGGTGAGTTCGATCAGCCCCTTTATCGTCTCATCGTTGAGCCCCAGGTTGAGGACGGTCTGCATCATCCCCGGCATGGAGAATTTGGCTCCCGAACGGACCGATACCAGGAGGGGGTCCTTGGGGTCTCCGAACCCTTTGCCGGTCCTCTTTTCCACCTCCTTCAAAGCCTCCAGGGCCTGCTCCCACATCCCGGGGGGGAATTTCTCCCCGGCCTGATAATAGGCGTTGCAGGCCTCGGTGGTTATGATGAAGCCCGGCGGGACGGGAAGGCCGATATTGGCCATCTCCGCCAGGCCGGCGCCTTTGCCCCCCAAAAGATCTCGCATCTTCGCGCTACCTTCCTCAAACATATAGACCCATTTCTTATTCACCTCATCCTCCTACACATCTTTCTTCCAATTTATCGAGCAAGAATTCCTTCAGTCGGGCTATGGAAGGGCGGACCTGTTCCATGGAGTCCCGTTCCCGTACGGTGGCCGCCCCATCTTCCAGCGATTGGACATCCACGGTGACGCAATAGGGGGTGCCGATCTCGTCCTGCCGTCGGTAAAGCCTCCCGATGGAGGCAGTGTCGTCGTACATAACCGCAAAATGGGGACGCAGGTCGCGGGTTATCTCCTTGGCCAAGGCCACGATCTCCGGGCGGTTGTGCAGGAGGGGCAAGACCGCTACCTTCACCGGGGCCAAGGCAGGGTGAAAGCGCAAGACCGCTCGCTTCCTCCCCCTCACCTCCTCCTCGTGGTAGGCGTCGACCAGGAAGGCCAGGGCAGCCCGGTCCACTCCCCCGGAGGGCTCGATGACGTAGGGGAAGAGGCGCTCTCCCCCCTCCTCATCGAAATAACTCATATCTTTGCCGCTGAATTGGGCGTGCTGTTTGAGATCGAAATCGGTGCGGTTGGCGATCCCCTCCAACTCCGCCCAGCCGAAGGGAAAATGGTACTCGATATCGCAGGTGGCCTTGGAATAGTGGGACAGTTCCTCCGGCTTATGGAAGCGAAGGCGGAGGTTCTCCTCTCTCATGCCGTATCTCTTATACCAGGCCAACCGCTCTTGGACCCAGTAATCGAACCACTCCTGATCGGTCCCAGGAAGGACGCAATATTCGATCTCCATCTGCTCGAACTCCCGGGTGCGGAAGGTGAAATTGCCGGGCGTGATCTCGTTGCGGAAGGCCTTCCCCATCTGGGCGATGCCGAAGGGGAGTTTCCTGCGGGTGGCGTTAAGAACGTTTATGAAGTTGACGAAGATCCCTTGCGCCGTCTCCGGCCGCAGGTAGGTGGTGGAGGCCTCATCCTCCACCGGGCCCACGAAGGTCTTGAACATCATATTGAATTGGCGAGCCTCGGTGAGTTCGCCGCCGCACTCCGGGCAGGTATCTCCCTCCACCTCGTCGGCCCGGAAGCGACGTTGGCAGGATTTGCAATCCACCATGGGGTCGGTGAACTTCTCCAGGTGGCCGGAAGCCTGCCACACCGGGGGGGCCATGAGGATGCTGGCATCTAGCCCCACCATATCTTCCCTCTCTTGGACCACATCCTTCCACCAAAGGGCCTTGATGTTGCGCTTCAGTTCCACCCCCAAGGGGCCATAATCCCAGGCCGAGCCGAAGCCTCCGTAGATCTCGCTGGATTGGAATATGAAGCCTCGCCGCTTGCACAAAGAGACGATGGTTTCCATGCTCACCATGATGATGCCTCAGAGGACAAGGGTTTTCTCCTCTTCCCGTCGCAGGGTGGCTATGAAATCCAAGGAACGAGGCCGCCTCTCCAATAGGTAGGAGATATAGCGGCCTAAGGTGGCCTCCAATTCCGCCTGGATGGGCGGGGAGGGAGCCAGGGCCTGGCATAGGGCGTAATCCTCCGATTGGAGGAGGCGCAGGTGTTGAAGGGCCTCCGGGGAGAGAGGTTGTCCCCCTTCACCTCGGCTGCAAGAGGGGCAGATTATCCCTCCCTGGGCGGGGTCGAAGAGGGCCCCTTCTCCTATTCCCCTCCGGCAATGGAGGCAGCGATGGAGTTCGGGGCGATAACCGACGCAGTCCAGAAGGCGGATCTCGAAATAGCGGGCCAGCCAGGCTGGATCTTCGCTCTCTCCTAGCCAGCGTAGAGCCTTGAACAGGAGGGAGAAGAGGGGAGGGTTCTCTATCTCTTCTTCGGAGAACCTATCCACCAATTCGGCAAAATAATAGGCGTAGGAGGTGCGCATCAGGTCACCCCGCAGGGGAAGGAAAGGCTCGATGGTCTCCGCCTGGTTGATGAGATCCAGGGAGCGGCCCCGAGCCACCAGGAGCCGACTAAGGGTGAAGGGCTCCAGGTGGCCGGCCTTGCGGCTGGTGGGTTTGCGCACCCCCTTGGCCAACAGGCGCAACTTCCCTTCAAAGGGGGTATAGACGGTGAGCAAGCGGTCCGCTTCGCCCAGGTCGGCGCGACGAAGGACGATGGCCTCCAGGCGATACAACCGTTCCCTAACCATCCTCAGCCGCCTCGCATGGTGCCATATTTATGAGGCCTCTCCCAATTTTTGGCCATCTTGCGCTGATAGAGGGCCTCGGCGTCGACCTCCAAGACGGAGAGGAGATGGAGGATGCGGATGATGGCGTCTATCAACTCCTCGCCCACCTCCTCCCAAGGCTTCCCCTTCTTATAGGCGTCGGTGGCCTCAGAGATCTCGCTATGCACCAAGGCCAACATCTCCCAGATGCGCCCCTCCTCGGCGGAGAAACCTTTGGCGTCGGTCATCTGGCGCACCTCGCGCATCTTGAGGTTGAGCCCCTCTTCTTCCATTCTGATCCCTTTTCGTTTTATTTGTGAAATTATACCATCGCCGCTTCAAGGCCGCAATCTGGCCCTACACCATCACCCCTCCAGGAACCAAAAGCGAGTTGCCAGAAAGTGAGCCGGATCTCTCGGGGAAAAGGCCACGGCCTTTTGGCCCTTATCGGAGGCCTCACCGCAACCGGCGAGCGAAGAAGAGGGCGATATCATTGGTGGTGTAATAATGGTCGCTGAAGCCACAGAAGAGGAAGCCATGCTTTTGATAGAAGGAGATGGCGGGGTAATTTTTGGTCTGGCTCTCGGAGGTTATGGTCCTGAGCCTGTGCTCCTGGGCCCAACGGAAGGCTCCCTTGAGGAGGGCGGTCCCCACCCCCTGGCGGCGATGGTTCGGGGCTACCACCAGGTTGTTGATCCAGCCGCTCTGGTTCCAAGCCTGAATGGTCATATCCAGATAGCCCGCTATCTCCCCTTCCACTTCCGCCACCAGGAAACACTCCCCTTTCTGCCAATCCTCCACCAGGTGATCGGTCGGACGGGGGTAGTTCACCTTCATGGGCCGGGGAAGTTTCACCGTGCGAAAAGATATGGTAGTCCCCCTCTCTTCCTCCTCGATATACATCTGCCAGACGTATTCGGTCTCGAAGGAGGGGTCTAGGAGGAGGCAGCGATTGAGGTCGGCTAGGTCAGCGCTCTTGACCATCATGTGCGGAATTCCTTGCTGAGGGCTTCATCGAGGGGGTACCCACATTTTACCAGATAGGTGGGGATGTTGCTGGCGGCCAGGAGGCCGATGACCTCTAGGGAGTGGGGAGCCTCCCCGAAGGTGCTGGCTTCCAGGTGTATCACCGCCACGCTCATCCCGCGACGGTGGAGGTCCCTCAGGATGGCGATCCACCCCTCCTCCGTGGAGGGGGTGATGACCAGGGCTACGTTCCCATACCCCAGGCGGTTGGACTCGGCGGCGATGGCCTCCGCCAGGGAGACCTGACCTTTAGCGCGGAGGATGGCCAAGGCCTCCAGGACCTTGTTCAATTGGCGTTCTCCCCTATCGATCTCCACTACTTGGCGGCGTTGGCCATAGGAGATGAGCCCCAGGGCTCGCTCCTTAGTTAGCAACTCTTTGGCCACCGAGGCGGCGATAGCCACCCCATATTCCTCCGTGGTAGGTTCCAGCCGAGGGGCCTGCTTAGCCCTCCAGGAAGGGGGCTCTTTGGGGGAGGGCCCTGGGGTTCCCGCCTGGACCTTGGCCTCCATATCCAGGAGGAGCCATATATCGGCCGTGGGGTCCAGTTCGAACTCCTTGGAGATCATCCGTCCGGTGCGGGCGATGGAGGGCCAATGGAGACGGTTGAAACTATCGCCGGGCAGGTACTCCCGCACTCCCGATACGTTGGTGGTGATCTGGTGGGTGCGGCGGCGCAAGGCGTCCCCCCCGGATAGCTGCCCCCAAGGAAGGGTGAAACCCCTCAGGGGGATGGTGGCCGGATATACGATGAGGCGGGATGAGGCGGGAAGGGCGCGGCTCATCTGGAATAGCCCCAAAGGGTCGCTGGCGGCGATGGTGATGGCTCCTAAGGTGAACTCCCCCCGCCGGTAACAAGGGGTCTTCACCAACCAACTCCGCTCCCTATAGCCCGGCAGGTGAGGGATGAGGCGACCCACCTCATGGCCGGGAAGGTCGGAATGGTCGCGGACCTCCAGCCACAATTTGGGCCAGCGCCCCCGGTTGCGGAGGAATATCCTCTCCTCCACCATCCCCCCCACTTGGGCCCGGCCGGAACGGAGGAGCCTTTCCACCTCTACATTTCGCACGTTGGACCGGACCCACAGGAAGGAGAGGGCGATGATGATCAGGAAGAGGTAGAGGAGGCGGTAGAGGAACTCCTGGCCGGTGAGGAGGGCCGGGATGGCTAGGGCGGGCAACAGGAGGAAGATGATGCGGTTAATGCGCACGTTTCACTCTCTAAGGCTGGCTGGCGCCCCCGGCACGGGCACGGAGGCTAAGAGTTCATCCACTATGGCTTTGGGGTCGACCTCCTTTATCCGCGCTGCGGGATGGACGATGAGGCGATGGGCCAGGGTGGCCTTGGCCAAAGCCTTTATATCG
>CAYUAM010000154.1:0-5122 GCA_964442805.1 uncultured Anaerolineales bacterium
CCCACCCTCTCAGGTCGCATCGCCTTCACCCTCTTCGAGGGCGGCACCTATGAGACCTATGTGGCTAACATCGATGGGTCAGGGAGGCAACATTTCTGGAGCCGGATGCATCAGCCCGATTTTGACCCCTCGGGTGGACGGCTGGCGGCCAACGGCGAACTGGCCGATCACTTGGATATCCAACTCATCCAGATCAACGCCGACAACAGCGCGGGCCAACACCGAGCCATAAGCAAGCACTGGGAAGATTCTTGGCCCAGTTGGTCTCCCGACGGCTCGAAGATGGCCTTCGTCTTCAACATCGGGAAACGCTTCCTGAAGATCCTCTCTGACCTGAGCCAGCCCACCGAGGGAGATCTCATCAAGGGCCCCGGTGGAATAAATATCCAAGGCGCTAGTTTTCCGGTCTGGGTAGGGAACCGGATCGCCTTCACCGGTTGTGACTACTGGGGGGCGGGCACCGCTTGTGGCATCTACACCGTCCCCGAGGGGGGAGGGGACGCCATCCGCATCAGCGAGGACAGCCAGGACCGAGCCACCGATGGCTGGGGCAACCAACTCCTTTACATGTCCGCGGCCGACGGCGATTGGGAGATCTGGAAAGTCTCTTCCACCGGCACGGGGCAGCAACGTTTAACCGATAACTCCGCCCAGGACGGGCTAGCCACCTGGTCCCCCGACGGAAAACAGGTCGCCTTCCTCACTAACCGAAGCATAGCCTGGGAGATCTGGGTCATGAACGCCGATGGGACGGACCCCCATCCGCTCTTCGCCCTGGCGGGGGATCCTGGCCCTGGCTGGACGGAGGAGCGCCTCTCCTGGGGGCCCAGATAGGCCATGGTTCGAACCTTAAAGGAGGAGAGGTGGCCCTGGGCCCTTCTCCTCCTCACCTTTTTGGCCTTCTTCCTGCGCCTCCACCATCTGGGAACCCAAAGCCTGTGGATGGATGAGGGCTCCACCGTAGATTTGGCCACCACTAGCCTGGAGCGGCTGCTCGGTAGGATCCCCAGGAGCATCGCTCACCCTCCCCTCTATTATTACCTCCTCCACTTCTGGATAGTCTTGGCCGGCAAGAGCGAGTTCGCCCTACGCTACTCCTCCCTCCTCTGCGGGACCCTGCTGGTGGCTTCGCTCTACCGGGCGGGCTCCCGCTGGATGGGGAAAAAGACGGCCCTCCTAGCCGCCCTCCTGGCCGCCCTGGCCCCGGCCCAGGTCTACTACTCCCAAGAGACGCGGATGTACGCCCTCGCCAGCCTCTTGGCCTTATGGGGCTTCTACCTTTTCACCCGACTCCTCCGAGAAGCCCCCAAGGCCACCTGGCTGGCCTATATCCTGGTGACCGCGGTCAGCCTCTACACCCATTACTACTCCTTCCTGGTGGTGGCAGCCGAGAACGTGGTTTTCTTGATCCTCATAGCGCGCTCGAAGGAGAGGAGAGGGCTTATCCCCTCCTGGGCACTATCCCAGTTTGCGCTAGCCCTCCTATTCCTGCCTTGGGCTTGGGCCCCCTGGGGGAGGGTGGCGGGCGGTTACTTAGAGGTCCGCGCCCAGGTCTTCGGCGCCTCCCCCTCCAACGTCCTCGATTTCCTGCGTCAGGTAATGGTGGGGTTGACCCTGGGTCCTACAGCGAAGAGCGGGGCTCCCTGGTCCTGGCTCATGGTGATGGCCCTCTCATTACTATTCGCCTTCGGAGCCATCAGGAGAAGAGACCTCTTCGCTCTGACCTACTTCCTGGTCCCCACTACCTTGGCCTTCCTAGCCGACCAGCGCTTCCCCCATTTCGTCTCTCGTTACCTCCTGCTGGTAGCCCCGGCCTACTACCTGATCTTGGCTCAGGCCCTGAAAATAGAGAGGCCCATTACTAGAAGCATACCCTCCCTCCTGGGCTCTCTCTTCCTCCTCGGCGCTTTCGCCTGGGGGCTTTTCCATAACTACTACGACCCTTCCTATGCCAGGGACGACTACCGTTCGCTCTATGTCCACATTGAGGGTAATTCCCACCCTGGCGAGGCCATCATCCTGGATGCCCCTTGGCAGGGGGGCACCTTCAAATATTACTACCGAGGGGACCTGCCCCGCTACGGCCTCCCCTCCGACTACCCGGCGGGCCAGAAGACCCTGGTCGATCTGGCGGCCATCTCTCAAGAACATACCGGCCTCTGGCTGGTCTTCTATGGGGAGGCCAGCGCCGACCCGCAAAGGGTAGTAGAAAGGTGGCTCCAGAAGAAGGGTTATCTGGCCGAAGAAGGCTGGTTCGGCGGGGTGAGGCTGGCTCACTACCTCCTCCCCTTGCCCCCCGATTTCCAGGTCGTGCCCTTGCCTCAACTCATCGACTTCTCCGGCCACCTGAGGCTGTTGAATTATGAGATAGGGCCAACTTCGGTGCCCTCTGGCCAGGCGGTCCATTTGACCTTCTACTGGGAGGCCTTAGAGAAGATGGAAACAGATTACCACCTCTCCGTGCGCTTGGTCGACGGGGAGGGAGAGGCCTGGGCCCAGGAGGATTTCTCCCCCTTAGAGGGGGCCTACCCCACCTCCTCCTGGAAGCGCGGGGGGGCAATCCGGGATCAGCATCGCTTTCACATCCCTCCGGGGCTGCCGCCAGGTTCGTATGATCTGCAATTGGCCCTCTATTCCCCTCAAGATCTGCAAACCCTCACCATCACTTCGGGGGGCTCTCCCCCGGGTCAAACTTGGGCCCGTCTGGCCACCCTGGAGGTGGCTCCCCTCCTGGCCGTTCCCACACTGCCTGCTCCCTTCATCGAGAAGGCCCTCCCCAAGGACGCTGGCGGCCTTTCCCTCCTGGGCTACGGCCTCAGCGGCCAGCGCTTCTTGGGAGGGGAGGAGATAGGTCTGAACCTCTTATGGCGAAGGAGGGGAGCGTGCGGGGAGGAAACCTTAATATTGCAACTGATCGACCCCCGAGGCCAAGTTTGGCAGGAGAATAAGGTCGAGGGCGTGGTCAGCCCCTATCCCTGCTCCTCTTGGAGGGAGAGAGAGGTGGTGCAAGGTTGGTATTCCCTGCTGGTTCCCGCCCAGGCCCCGGCCGGGGAGTACAAGATACGGCTGGCCCTTCAGACCACCGCCGGCCCCCTCCGCTTCTTCGGCGGCTGGCCTCCCTGGGGGCAGGAGTGGCTGGAGGTGGCGCGGGTTCAAATAGGGGAGCGGGAGCGCCTCTTCGCCCCGCCGTCCCCCCAATTCCCGCAAAGGGCTCGCCTGGGCTCGGTGGCCCTCCTCCTAGGCTATGACCTGGAAAAGCCTCCCGTAATCACCCCTGGAGCCTCCCTGACCCTGACCCTCTATTGGCAGGCCCCGGAGCCCACGGAGAGATCTTACACCGTATTCACCCATCTAGTAGATGGCCAGGGCCGCATCTGGGGCCAGAAGGACAACCCACCCCAGGGCGGGGCCAGGCCCACCACCAGTTGGGTAGAAGGCGAGATCATCATCGACCGATACCAAATCGTCATCGGCGAGGATACGCCGCCTGGAGAATATCTCTTGGAGTGTGGTATGTACGATGAGGCGGGCCGCTTGCCCGCCAGCACGGAGGAGGGCCAGGCTCTAGGAGACCGAGTCATCCTAGATACCCCCATCGTGGTGGAGTTAAGGTGAAAAGCCGCAGGTCGAAGCGCCCTTTGCTTTTGGTGGCAGCCCTAATTGGCGTCATCATCTTGGCCCTACTCGCGTCAGGCATCCCCCAAGGACACCTCGCCTCTCCTAGCCCTACATTTACCCCCACTCCTGCTCCCACCGCTACACCCACTTTCGCGCCTTCTCCTACGGTCACGCCCGTTCCCACCTTCACGCCCACCTCCGTGCCCCCTGAGCCCTATCATCTCTGGTTCGATCGGCCCATCGGCCCCCAGGGAGAGCAAAAGGTAGAGCGCTTCTACCCCTATGGCTCCACTGGAGCGGGGAAATATCGCATCCACCACGGGGTGGAGTTCATAAACCCCGAAGGAACCCCCGTCCTGGCCGCGGCCCCGGGCAGGGTCATAGTGGCCGGACGGGACGATGAAGTGGTCTATGGGGCCATGGCCAACTTCTACGGCCAACTGGTCGTGATAGAGACAGATAAAGAGTACGGCGGGAAAAAGGTCTATAACCTCTACGGCCACCTCTCCGAGATAGAGGTGAAGGTGGGTCAAAGGGTGGAGGAGGGAGAGGTCATCGGCCGGGTGGGGAGGACGGGTCGGGCCTTTGGGCCTCACCTCCATTTCGAGGTGCGGGTGGGGGAGAACTCCTATGAGGCCAGTCGCAACCCCGAACTCTGGCTCCGCCCCCTCCCCGGAAGGGGCATCATCGCTGGCCGCCTGGTCGACGCTCAAGGAAAGCCCATCCCTCAAGCCCTCATCACCATCCACCTTCGGGAATCCCCCGACCGGCTCTACCAAGAGATATACACTTACCCCCGCGAGGAGGTCAATTCAGACGAATATTGGGGGGAGAATTTCGTCCTGGGGGATGTCCCGGAGGGAGCCTACATCTTGAGGACCAGGGTGGGGGAGAAACTCTATCAGGTAGGGGTCGTGGTGGCGGCTGGAAAAATGAGTTTCGTGGACCTGCGAACGGAGTAGGGCCACTCAGGTCGTTGAGGGAGGGTTCAAATGTCGCCCGTCCCACCAGAGTTAGTCATTCCCGTCTTTTGGAGCGTTATTCTCGTCCTCTTCGTCATCCGATACTTTAGAGTGCCTACGGTGGGTAAAAGAAAAGCCCTTGGCATTATCATATCAACGGTGGCGGTGATTCTTGTTAGCCTCGGTAGAGTAGTCCGTCCTCTGCTTCCAGATTTCCCATTTATCATGACCTGCTTTTGGGTCCCCATGTGTTTCGCGTTGTTGGCTCTTGCAGGCTACTTGATTCTCACAGACTCCGGCAAGGCATAGAAGTTCATCCATCACCTGGCGCTGCGATGCCGGTAGCCAAGGGTTGCCATGAGGAAGCGGCTTGCCTTCCAGCCAGGATGATGGCATAATTTTGGGCGGTTCGAGCAAGACAAGGGAGTGGCGGAGATGAGAGATGAAGTGGTGGTGGAGGTGGAGAGCCTGACCAAACGCTACGGCGAGATAGTGGCCGTGGACGGGGTCAGTTTCGTCGTTCACCGAGGGGAGATCTTCGG
>CAYUAM010000155.1:0-5101 GCA_964442805.1 uncultured Anaerolineales bacterium
CTTATAGATTGGGGGGAGGTGGTGGAGCGATCGGACCTTTTCGGAGAACTCCCCGGCCGGCACGATCAAGGGGGCTGGGCCCAGGCCCGCTATCAGCGCCATCATGAGGACCACGCCATGCGCCACCTGAAATATACCGCCGAAGAGCTATTCCGCCTCCAAAATGAGACGGAGTTCGATTGCCTGGTGGTGGGAGGGACGGAGGAGTTGGTGAGCCAGTTCGTCGACTACCTCCACCCCTACCTAAGGGAGCGCCTGATAGCCACCTTACCCTTGGAGATGATGGCCTCGTCCAAGGAGGTACAAAGGGAAGCCTTGGCCATCCTGGAGAAGCAGAGGACTGAAGAGGAGGAAAGGCTATTTGAGCGCCTCAAGGGGGAGGTTCTTTCTGGAAAATTGGGGGCGGTGGGGTTAGAGGATACCCTCCACGCCCTCCAGGCCGGACAGGTGAAGACCCTCCTGGTGAGCGAAGGGTACGCCAGCCCGGGAAGCCGGTGTAGCCAATGCCATTCCCTCACCGCACGCCAAGGGGCCTGTCCTTATTGCGGTGCCCCCCTGGAGCCCCTACGGGATGTAGTAGAGGAGATGATAAGGCTGGCCTTCTTGGGGAACGCGGAGATCAAATTCCTGGCCGGGGAGAGGGGAAAGGCTCTAACCGAGATGGGGGGGATGGGGGCCCTCCTGCGCTTCTAATCGCTGCGCCATCCCCTCTATCTTCTCCGGGCCCAACAGCCTCCTGGCCATGGGGTAGAGGACCTCGTTCTCCTTGCGGATATGGGCCCTTAGCAATTCCACCATGAAACGGGCGGAGTTTATCACTTCACCCTTGGCGGCCCTATCGCCCTTCTCCCATCGAGAGATGGCCTCTTCCAGCCTCCCCAAGGAAGACCAAAGGGCCCGGTGCTCGTCTCTCATCACCGCGGTGGGCCCTCCGGGGGGCAAGACCTCCTCCAGGGGAGGAAAGAGGAGTTCTTCTTCCTTCTGGTTGTGAAGCCTGACCTCGCCGTTGATGAAGGCGGTAGCCCCTCGGATGGCCTTCCATAACTCCGGGGAGGCCTCGCTGGCCCTAAGCCTTTCCACCGCGCCCTCTAGGCGCTCCAGTTGCTTCAACCCCTCCTCGTGTTGGGCCTCGAAGATGACGAAAGGGTCTTTAGCCATAATTACCTCCTCAATTGCGGCGAGCCACCACCACCAGATCCTCGCTCCGCTCCCTATCAAAGGGGCTGAAATCGTAACCACCATAGAACTGGACTCCCTCGAAGCCGGACAAGGGGAGCAGTGCTTCCATCTCTTTCTTGAAGATGGGACGTAACTCCGTGGCCCGCACCTTGTAACCCCATTCTCCCCCTTCCTTGTGGAAAGTCACCAAGTTGAAAGTCAACCTCTCTGGGTGGAAATCCATCAGGCGAAAGAAGAGCCATTCCTCCTCCCCCTCCTTATGGGCCACCAAAGGCATGAACCGCTCCCTTTTCTCCCAAACTCGGTCGTAGTTGCGGTTCTGGACGATGAGCAAACCCTTGGGCTCCATGATTTGCCTCATATCCAAGAGGGCGGCCCTCAGGGCCTCCTCGCTCAGGAGGTGAGGGAGGGAGTTCCCCAAACAGATGACCGCCTGGAAGCCATCCCCTACCTTCTCCCTAAATTCCCCGAAGCCAGCTTGGATGAAGGTGACTTCGACCCCGACTTGGGCGGCGTTGGCCCGAGCCCGCCCTACCATGGCCTCGCTCAGATCGGCCCCCACTACCTCATATCCTAGCCGGGCCAAGGCCAGGGCGTGATGGCCGGTGCCACAGGCGGCATCCAGAACCCTTTTAACCCCGTTCTCCGAGAAGAGCCTCAGGAAGAAGGGCAACTCCTTGGCTAGCCTTTGCGGCCAGTCCACGAAGCGGTCGTAGTCGAGGCTGAAATCATCATAAAGGGCCACCTTCCCCATGGCCCTTATCCTCCTTTAGGCGCCGGTAGGCCTCCTCCCCGATGCACTGAAGGGCATGGGGACACCAATCGATGCAGGAGGCTTCTCGCTCCCGACTCACCAAGGCCTGGCAATGGGGGCAACGGGTCAGGAGTTCGTCGGACCAGATCTCCAGTTCCTTGCCACATCGCGGGCAATCGATATATTCCGGCACCGCCTCCCGGAAGCGAATGGCCCCGGGACAACCTTTGAACATAACCTTTCCCTCAGCCATGGATCAAGAAGGGCAGACAGCGGGTACAGACCCAGAGGCTTTCTCCCTCCTTGCGACAAGGCAAGAGCACCGCCCGCTCCTCGCTCTGGCCACAACGGAAGCAGGCCTGGGCGAGATAGACCTTGCCCCTCTCCCTTTGGCGCTTTTGGGCCGCGGCCTCATCGAAGGGGAGGGCCTCCCGCACCTCCACGGTCAAGGCCCCGGTGCGGCAGATGGAGAGGCAGAAACCGGCCCCGTCGCAAAGGGCCTCATCGATCACCCTGGCCTTGCCCTCCACCATCTCGATGGCTCCCTCGGCGCAGGGGGTGACACAAAGCCCACAGCCGTTGCAGAGTTCCTGGTCGATCCTCACTATCTGGCGCCTCATCCGTCCTCCTCGAAGACCACCTGGAAGGGACGGACGATGGCCCCCTGGGGGCAGAGTTCCTCGCAGGTGCCATCGTATAAGCAGTTCTTCGGATGCAAAATGATCGCCTTTCCTCCCACCAGGCCCAAGGCCTTCCCAGGACAGGACTCCACACACAAGCCACACCCGTCGCACTTAGCCAGATCGATGATGGGCACTATCGGTTCCTGCTCTTCCATTATCCCTATACCTCATGCCTATTTTACCCTTTCCGCCACCCGTTGTCTGTGACTTTTGTCCCACCTTTAGACCGCCCTCTCCTCCAAGGCCTCCCGCTCCAATATGATGATGCGATGGCGAGTGATCCTGATCAACCCTGCCTCCTCCAGGTTGCGCAAGGAGCGGCTCACCACCTCCCGCACCGTCCCCAATCGGGCGGCCATCTCCTCCTGGGTGAGCCATCCCCCTCTTTCCACCTGGCCCTTGCTAGCCTGCTCCAAGAGGAGTTTGGCCAGGCGGCCCCGCACCGTGCGGAAGGAGAGATCCTCCACCAGCGCGGTGAGATGGCGCAACCTCTGGGCTAGATTTTCTAGGAGAGCCCAGGCCAAATCAGGATACCTCTTCACCATCTGGATGAAACTCTGGCGGGGGAAGAGATATAGGGTAACTTGACCCAAAGCCTCCGCGGTAGCAGGGTTTGCCCCCCCATCCAAGGCCGGCACCAAGTTGAAGATATCGCCCGACTTCAATTGGGTAAGCACTTGGGCCCTCCCTTCCAGGGAGAGTTTGTAGACCTTGACCCGCCCCCGGAGCACGAAGTAGACCGCCTCCGCGGGCTCCCCCTCCAGGGAGATGGTCTGGCCAGGGTCATAACTCCTCTTCTGCCCCCGACGAATCACTTCCTGGCGCACCGGCTCAGGGAGGGAGGAAAGAAGGGGGATGGTTTCCAGAGGCTCTATCTCCATGCTTGCCCCATCCTACGACGAGGCCGGGCTTCTCACCCGGCCTTCGAAGATCGGACTCCAGAGAAGGTTGCCCTTTATCTAAAGGGCTTCCTCTATCGCTTCCAGGAGTTCCTCATCCTCCTCGGGGAGCACCGTCCGCGGGTCGAGGAGGTATCTATCCTCATCGATGCGCCCCACTACCGGGGGCTCATGAAGCCGCAACCGCAGGGCCAAATCCTGAGGCGAAGGGTGAGCGATGGCCGCCAGGCAGGTAGGAAGGGTCTGGCCGGGGAGTGAACCCCCTCCCACCGCGGAATGGCCGGGGATAAGGCTGGCTTGAGCCCCCTTACCCTGGAGCCTCTCCACCCAAAGGGCGGCCCGCTCCTCTATGGCCTCCGGAGATACTGCGATCATCCGCCAGACCGGCACTTTCTCCACCGCCTCCCCCTTGAGATAGTGGAGCAGGGTGGCCTGGAGCCCAGCCAAGGTGGTCTTATCCACCCGTAGGGCCCGGGTCAAGGGGTGCTCCCTCAAACGGGCCACCAGTTCCTTTCGACCTAAAATGATACCTCCCTGCGGCCCCCCCAGGAGTTTATCCCCGCTGAAACAGACCAGGTCAGCCCCCTGGGCGATGCTCTCTTGGGCCATGGGCTCATGGGCCAGGCCGAAGGCGGAGGTGTCTAGGAGGGCCCCGCTCCCTAAGTCGTCGATGGCCAAGAGGTTGCGCTCCCGAGCCAGTTCGGTCAATTCCCCCAGGGAGGCCTCCTGAGTGAAGCCCACGATCTGAAAGTTGCTGTGATGAACCCGCAGGAGGGCCCCCGTCTCCTCGCCGATGGCCTGAGCGTAGTCCCTGATGTAGGTGCGGTTGGTAGTCCCCACCTCCACCAAGCGGGCCCCGCTCTCGGCCATCACTTCCGGGATGCGGAAGCCCCCCCCGATCTCCACCAGTTGGCTGCGGGAGATGACCACCTCTCTCCCCTTGGCCAAGGCCCTCAGGATCAAGAGCATGGCCCCAGCGTTATTGTTGACCACTAGCCCGGCCTCGGCGCTGGTCAGCCGTTTGAGCAACTCTTCGGCATGGGAGTACCTGGAGCCCCTTTGCCCCTCTTCCAGATCATACTCCAGGTTGCAATAACCCCGGGCCACGGCCTTCATGGCCGCCCTGGCCTCGGCGCTGAGGGGGGCCCTCCCCAAGTTGGTGTGGACTATCACCCCGGTAGCATTGATGACCGGCCGCAGGGTAGGATGCAAGGCCAACGACACGGAGACAACCACCCGTTCTATGAGAGCAGAGGGATCGGGACAGGGTTGGCCGGCCCCAATGGCCAAGCGCGCCTCCTCCAGAACAGCTCGGATAGAAGCCACCACTACCCCTCGGCCACTCTGGGCAATAAGGTGCTTGATGGCTTGCTCCTGGAGTAGAGCATCAACGCTGGGGAGTCTGCGGAGTCCGTTTTGAACACTCATACCGACCCTATTATACTGAAGAACGGGGCAAACGCAAAGGAGTGATAGTAAGAGCCTAGCGTATCTTTTCACCCGCCCTGGTGTTCTGTTAATTGCACCGGGAAAAACTATTGACATCGGGCCAAAAATGAGGTAAGATAGTGATACATCTGGCCCGG
>CAYUAM010000156.1:0-5092 GCA_964442805.1 uncultured Anaerolineales bacterium
GCCCAAGAGGTTGCGGCGGAAGCGGCCTTGCTTGCCCTTCAACATATCGGAGAGGGATTTCAGTTTCCGGTGTCCCCTAGAGGAAACGGCCTTACCGCGGCGACTATTGTCGATGAGGGAATCCACCGCCTCCTGAAGCATCCGCTTTTCGTTGCGGATGATCACGTCGGGAGCCCCCAACTCCATCAACTTTTTGAGGCGGTTGTTGCGGTTTATCACCCGGCGATAGAGGTCGTTCAGGTCGCTGGTGGCGAACCTCCCTCCGTCGAGTTGCACCATAGGCCGTAGGTCCGGAGGTATGACCGGGATGACGGTGAGGACCATCCACTCGGGGCGGTTGCCGGCCTTCCGCAAAGCCTCCACCACCCGCAGCCGCTTGGTGGCCTTCCGGCTACGCTGCTTGGAGCGGGACTGGCGGATCTCCTGGCGCAACTCCTTGGCCAAATCGCCCAGATCTACCCCCTTACAAATATCATAGAGAGCCTCGGCGCCCATACCGGCCTTGAATATGCGCCCCCACTTGTCCTCCAACTCTCGATGTTGGCTTTCGTTGAGGAACTCCTGGGGCTTAAGGTCCTGCAACTCCTCCCGCCCCGCCTCAAAGGCCTCTTTTATGGCATCGATTTCCTTTTCCTTTTGGCGAACCAACTCATCGATCTTCTGGTCAGCCTCTCGACGCCTATTTTCCTCCTCAGCCTGGAGGGGAAGCAACTCCTTCTCCTCCTTTTCGGCTAGGGTAGCCTCCACCTCTTCCACCATAGATTGGACCAACTGGGTGAGCCTATTGAGATGTTCTCGTTCTACTGTCTCCCCTTTAGGGACAATAACCTCCTGCGCCGGGGCGAAAGTTATATCCCCTGGGGCTGCCTTCCCCAAGAGGTCATTCAACCGCTTCTGCGCCTTCGCCGCCGCGCTGACTAGGCCATCAGTCTGGCTGGCCAACTCCTCCTCATAACGCCTCTTTATGGCCTCTTCCTTCCCCTCGATCCGAGACAGCCGCTCCACTAGGCCTAGTTCTATCTCCTCTATGCGCTCCTTATAAGAGCCCTCTACCCGTCCTATCTCCCGCGCCATCTCCTCATCGATATGCCGCAAGGCGCGGCTTCGAGCCTCCTCATCGACTTCGACGATGATATAGTGGGCGAAATGGAGGAGACGGTCCAAATTGCGCCGCGAGATATCGAGAAGGAGGCCCATATAATTGGGAACCCGTTGGGTGTACCAGATGTGGGCCACGGGGGAAGCCAAATTGATGTGGCCCATCCTCTCCCGCCTAACTCGGGAACGAGTTACTTCCACCCCGCATTTGTCACATATCACGCCCCGATAGCGTATCTTCTTATACTTTCCGCAATAACATTGCCAATCCTTGGTGGGGCCGAAGATGGCCTCACAGAAAAGCCCATCCTTCTCCGGACGCAAGCGGCGATAGTTAATGGTCTCTGGCTTGGTCACCTCTCCATAGGACCAAGAAAGGATCTGCTCCGGCGAGGCCAAACTTATCCGTAATTTGCGAAAGTCTCTAATCTGCAAGGCTTCCTCCCAACACTAAACTCGGTCACCTCGAACCCCTCTTGGGGGCAAGCGACCGAGTTCTTGACCCAGAACCGAGGGCCGTTCCGCGAAACGTTTTGAGGGAAGCGCGGGAGAAAGTGACCAGAACGAGGAAAGGCCCGCTCCCCTTCTTCCCCAGCAGGCTTTTGTGGCAAAGGATGAATATAGGTATAAAAACCCGACCTCTCCCCCCTGAGGACAATCCATACAAATAATTAGTATACTCCAATTTTGATAATATGTCAAGGCTCCGATACCTCTCATATCAAATGCGACAAAAAGGTGGCAAAGGGGTTCGCATTGCGAGGCCCAAGTGAGGCTGTGCTCATAATAATGGCGGCATGAATCTCCTTGGATAGCCCTTCTTAGTATTCCACCTCATGAGATCATATCTGTACCAACCAAGGAGTTTCGATGCAACCCCGGATTAAATTGAAGACCTCGTCGCCACCCCTTAACTAATAGGCCTTCTTGCCCTGAAGCCTTCCCTTTGTTATACTGGCCATATGCAGAACGAAGGAGGGAAAGATGGGCTTATTTAGAAGGGTATTTTCCCCGTCAAAGAAGGAGTCCGAGGACGAGGCCCTCTGGCTCTACGTGAGGTGCGATAATTGTGGGGCTAAGATCCGCATCCGGGTGGATCGCGGCCACGACCTCACCCCCGACTATGAAGGAGGGTATGTCCTCCGCAAAGAGATCATGGACAACAAATGCTTCAAACTCATGCATGGTGAAGTCTTCCTCGACAAGGATTACAAGGTGGTCTCGCAAGAGGTGTCAGGAGGGCGGTTCATCACCAAGGAGGATTACGAATCGCCGGAGTAAATCAAGGGGGCTCCGTTCCTGAAGGTAAAAATTTCTGAAAGGCGGGTTCGATGGTGCACTTATCAGATCTGGCCTATCGAATGAGGGCCTTCCTAGAAGCGAGGAGCCTCCTCATCTGGACGCTCATCATGGCCAATTGGGCCTGCATCGTGGTCAGCAATATAGGGCTCAAATGGGCGGCCCTGAGTTATCATTGGCGTCCCTTCCTCTGGTGGCAGGTGGTGGGCAATTTCAGCGGCTTCTTGGGGGTCTTGGCCTTCACTCTCCTCCTCCGCCTCATCCCCCTGAACCTGGCCTACGCTATCACCGCCGGCCTGGGCTTCGTGGCCGTCCAGTTCTTCGCCGCCCGTCTGGTCTTCCAAGAGGCCATATCTACCTTCCAGTGGGGGGGCATGCTCCTCATCGCCCTGGGCATCATCATCGTCTCCCTAGGCAAATAGGAGCCTATCTTGAGCAAGGTCATCAGAGGACTCATCTTCCGCTTCGACGATTTCCTGCGCCGTTTATATGATATCCACGAGTTCACTTGGGAGGAGGATTGTATCTTTCGCCTCGCCAGGAAGGAGAGCAAATCCGACCTGACCCTCTCCGACGGGACGAAGGTGCGAAAGGGGGAGGCTATAGGAGAACTCCACCTTTGGAATGAACGCGTCCCTCCTATGGGTGCTGAGGGTCCAAACCTGAGATGGGGTCTGGAGTTCTACCGCTTGACATGGAGTTCCCTGGTCCATCTGGCCGAATACGTGGAACGGGAACCCCAGTGGAAGGAAATCCAAACCTTCGGGGGAGAGACCGCCTTCAACGCTCAAGAGGGCCTGGAAAGGATAGCGAAATTTATGGGGCGCGGCGGCTTGGATTTGGAGCCTTTGGGTCGTGCCAAAAGCCCCATAAAGCCCTTCTTCGAATTCTGGGAGAATATCTACAATTGGGCCCTCATCTGGGCCTATAATCCCACCAGCCTCAGGAGCAAGAAACTCATCCGCCTGCAACGAGCCCGCATCTGGATCTCCCGCCGTACCTTGCTAGAGAGATATGGCCGCATGGATCCGGCTGAGAGATGATGTTTCCCGCCCGGCCCCGGTAAGCGATCTCAAAGACGGTGCCCCACTCTATTGTCGTGAGGAATCCAATCTACCGCGTGTAGAATATCCGGAACCCGTACACCTTAAGGCCGGGACTGCTAAAATAGACATATAGAAGGGTGGCGTGTTTCTGGAGCACTGGATTTTTGGTGATGGTGGTGGTCGACAGGGCCTGGATTGCGGTAGAGTTAGTACTATTGACCTGTGCCATCACCCAAGCAGTTCCAGTCCCCGGGTCCGTTTTATTGAGGTACACTACAACAGCCTCTGCACCCAGGTTATCGTAGACATATGCGGTGATGCGCTTCACCCGGGCCGACACCGCTTGCTGCCCCCCCTCGATGGGGAAATCAAATGGACACACGAAGTAGCAATATCCAGATGAGCACTCTAAGTAGTTAGGGCTGTGATACCAGTCCGTGGTGTCGGTTGCTGGAATGCAGGCCGCCGAGGGGACAGTTACCACCATGGTAGTCCCAGCAGCATCGCCCACGGCATCGGGCCTGGCCAAGGCCACTCCCACCAAGGCGGCCACCAACAATGTCCCCAAAAACACCACAACCCACCACCTCTTGACCGCTTTCATCTCCCCCTCCTTTCCACAACCTGGGCTCGACGATGGTGCCAACTTTCCGCCGGCGGTCAGCATCATAGGGCCACAGAGAAGGATAATCAACTGTGCGGGCGTCTAGCCCTTTTCAGCGCCGTCAGGAGTTTCCCCCTGACGGACCGGGCTGCAAGCGTCAGATGTTACCATCTGACACCACCAGAAAGTGGCTGCTCTAGGAAGCCCTCAAATTGGGGGGCAGCGCAGACGCCGCCCCCCGACTCATGGGTCTATCTTGACCCCCGCTCCTTGGGCAGCCTGGGGATAAGCCAGGAGAGGAAGGCGTCATCGCTGCGGGTCTGGAGCAGGATCTTGCCCGGCCCGGTCAGGTCCACCACCAACCCCTCGCCGCTGAAGAGGGTGGATTTGATCCCTCCCACCGGCCTCACCTTGAAGCCCATCCCCTCGCTGAAGGCCACCAGGTGGCCGGTGTCCACGGTATGGACCTGGCCGGCGGCCAATTCCTTCTCGTGGATGGCCCCATAACTGCAGAGGATCAAGGTCCCCGTGCCTGAGGCCTTGAGCATGATCAACCCTTCTCGGGCGAAGAAGGTCTGAGCCCCGGTCCACTTGGTGTCCAGGTCGACCCCCTCAGAAGAGGCCACGAAAGAGCCGGACTGGATGTGTAGGGTCTCCCCTTGCAATGAGCGCACCAGCATATCGCCGGGGAGGGGCGGGGCCAAGGTGATCTCCCCTCCCTGGGCGGGGGCGCGATAGTCATTCAGGAAGAAACTCTCCCCTCCCAACATGGAGCGCTTAAGGGAGGATAAGATGCCTCCCGCCGTCTTGGTCTCCAAGGTGATCCCCGGCGTCATGCTGACCATGGAGCCCGCCTCCACGCGGACCCATTCGTTGGGCTCCAATCTCACCACCGCCAAGGAGTAGGATGGACGATACAAGATCTCTGTTTGCATGGCTACACCTCCTTCGAATATTTTTATCTAACCCCAGGCATATAGCCTCGCCATACCCCTCTGGGCTCCTGAACAGTGACGAAGGCTTCCTTATCGACCTCCGTAGCAGC
>CAYUAM010000157.1:0-5072 GCA_964442805.1 uncultured Anaerolineales bacterium
TCCGCCGCCGATGGCTACAGCACCATCTTCAAGATGCTGGGCGGCCGCTACCTGAATGAGAGGATCAGAAACCGCTACCAGAATTGGAAGTTATACCGTCCCTTCACCATGATCAGTTACGGTGTGGCGCGGGAGTTTCCGGACGAACTGCCCTTTACCACCATCATGCTGGAACGCTCTTTTACTGTAGGCAACCAAGTGATAAAGGGGATCTTCATCCGCATCCTCAATTATAGCCCCCAGTTCGCCCCGTCGGGCAAGACCGTGGTTCAGGTTGTATTTGAGACGGAGTGGGACTATTGGAATGACCTGCAAAAGAGGGACAGGGCAGGTTACGATGTGGAGAAGGAACGGATTGCGGCGGAGGTCCTGGCGCGGCTGGATAGGCATCATCCTGGTATCTCCTCGCAGGTGGAAGTGACCGATGTGACCACGCCCTACACCACCTGGCGTTACACCCTGAATCACCGAGGGGCCTGGGGAGGCTGGTTGATGACGCCGGAAGTGATGAATGAGCGGGTAGAAAGGACCCTGCCCGGGCTGGCTAACTTTTACCTGGCCGGTCAGTGGGTGATGCCGGGAGGCGGCGTCCCTCCATCCCTCTATTCCGGCCGCCACGTGATACAACTCCTCTGCCACCGGGATAGGAAGCCTTTTGTGACAATGGTCCCCTGAACTTCGAGGTAAGATGGCCTGCCCACTTCGGCTAAGCGCAATACAGTAGCCAAAATGTCCAATGTAAGAAGGAAGTAGTAAGATGCTGATTCAGGTAGTCTTGGCGGCCATATCTTGGCTGATGATTCCCCTGGGTTGGCTGCCAGGCCACAGTGGACGACGGCGCATTGGCGGTCGCCTTGGAAGCGCCGTTAACTTTGCGGCGATCGCCATAGGGGGCCTAATCTTGATCACTATGCCGCTCCTCGCGCAACCTCGCTTCATTGGTTCGCTGCGGCTAGGACTAGGTGTTGCAGGAGCATTGCTGGTATCGGTTGGCGCCATCTTGTGGGGGTGGGGTGTACGTCTCCTTGAACCTTCTGTGGACTGGGGCGATGAGAGCAACCCGAAGTACCTTGTGACTCAGGGCCCCTATAAACGGATGCGTCACCCTATCTATGTGGGAGCGGTTACCCTCATGGTTGGCTGGATTCTCCTAAATGGCGCTCTCTATTCACTGCTGCTTTGTCCAATCTTCTATTTAATGTTCCACTTTGAGGCATATCTGGAAGAAAAATTTATATTGGGCCCCAAGTTTGGCCATGCATTCCAGCGGTATAAAGAACAGATACCGGCCTTCTTCGGGCATGTAGGGACGGCTATTCTGGCATTGATATACCTGCTTTTTGTCATTGCAGTCGCCTTGGGCTTTGTGCCAATCAGATGAAGACGGTAATCTCCGCTTCGCGGCGGACCGATCTGCCCATGGGTTACCCCCGCTGGCTGGCCCGGGCCATCGGCCAAGGGTGGGTGGAAGTATCCCCACCCTGGGGAGGTCAACCTAAGGTCGTCTCCTTGCGGCCAGAGGATGTCCATACCGTGGTCCTTTGGTCCAAGGATTACTCCCCCCTCCTGGCCAATCGGGGCGGCTTGCGGGAGGCCCTGAGCATATACGATCAGATATATTGCCACTTCACCGTCACCGGCCTGGGGGGGACGCCCCTGGAGCCGGGGGTTCCCCCATGGGAGGAGGCGGTGGCCCAGTTGCCCGCCCTCCTCGAGTTCGTCGGCCACCCTCGGCGGGTGTCGGTGCGCTTCGACCCTATCATCCATTGGCGGGAAGGAGAGGAAGTGAATAGCGACCTCCTTTGGGCGGAGGGGGTGTTTAGGGTCTGTGCCCGATACGGCTTGGAGGAGGTGCGGGTTTCCTTCGCTACTCTCTATGGCAAGGTGCTCAAGCGCCCCGGCTGGGTTTGGCACGACCCACCCCTGGAGCGGCGGCTGGAGATAGCCAGCCTCTTGACCAAGATGGCGGCCTCTTTTGGGTTGCGGATACATGGTTGTTGTGAACCCAACCTGGGAGAGGCAGGGATATCGCCTTCTAGGTGCATAGATGGGGCTTTGCTCACGGATCTGCACCCCTTGAGGGTCCCCGCGGCTGGGGAGAAGGACCGGGGGCAGCGCAAGGAGTGTGGCTGCACGGTGAGCGTGGATATAGGGAGTTACCGACAGCGTTGTCCGGGAGGCTGCGTTTATTGCTATGCCAATCCGAGGCTCAGGAAGGGAGGGGAGAAGTATGGAAAGTCCGGTTCTGAAGCAAAAGGGGATGGCTAAGGTAGCCATCGTGGGGGTGGGGGCGGTAGGGTCGACTCTAGCCTACGCCCTGATGCTGCAAGGGTTAGCGAGAGAGATGGTGCTCATCGACCTCGATGTGGAGAGGGCCAAGGGAGAGGCCATGGATTTAAGCCACGGACTCCCCTTCGTGCGGCGGGTGGAGATCTGGGCCGGCGATTATGGTGATTGTCGGGAGGCCGATATCGTGGTCATCAGCGCTGGAGGGGCTCGCAGGTTGGGAAAGAGTCGCCTGGAGTTGACCGAGAGCAACGCGGCCATTCTGAGGGAGGCGATTCCACAGGTCTGTCGTTACAACGAGGAAGGCATTTTGCTGGTGATCACCAACCCGGTGGATGTGATGACCTATCTGACCCTGAAATTGTCGGGGCGGGAGCCCTCCAAAGTCTTGGGCTCGGGCACGCTCTTGGATAGCGCTCGTTTCCGCTTCCTCTTGAGCGGGCATTGTGGGGTGGACCCGCGGAATGTGCACGCCTACATCATCGGGGAGCACGGGGATAGCGCGCTACCGGTGTGGAGCAAGGCCAACATCGCCGGGATGCGCCTGGACGATTATTGCCTGATCTGCCAACGGGCGTGCCCCCCGGAGGTGAAGGAGGGACTCTTCGAGCAGGTACGTCAGGGTGGCTACGAGGTGGTGAGGCGTAAAGGGGCCACTAATTATGCCATCGGCTTGGCCACGACGGCCATCATGGAGAGCATCTTGCGGGATCAGAGCACCGTCATGCCCGTCTCCCTCCTCTTGGAAGGCCAATATGGGATCACCGATATTTGCCTCAGCCTCCCCGCAGTGATCGACCGTTCCGGCATAGCGCGGGTGATCCAGTTGGATCTGAACGAGGTCGAACTAGAGGGGTTGAGGCGGTCTGCCCAGATATTGAAGGAGGCGGCGGCCTCGGTGGGCTGGTGAGGCCGGCGCCGGATGACCCCTTATCAGCCGGGGGCAGGATCGAGGAGGGCCTTAATATTCTTGCAGGAAACGCTTGATGGTGCTCAGGACGGCGCGGAGCATCTGCTCGCCCAATGGCACCATGCGGATGTCTATGAATAGCCTCTCCTCAGGCAGGCGGCGATCCAGGCTGGCCATCTCCTCCCGAAATATCTGGACGAGTTGGTCCTCATGGTCATCCAAAAAGGAGAGGAGGTCGCCCTTAGCCAGCCGAAGGAAGTTGTCGCGGATGAGACGTCTCATGAAGATGTTCCCCTTTTAGCCCTCGAAGAAGGGCTTCTCCAGGTCGTCGAAATACCAGATCCCCTTGTGGGCCAGATAGTCGTAGGCGTTATCGAGGAGGGCGTAGTGCCTGCTCTCCTCCTGGACCAGGAAGCGGAAGACGGCCTGGGCGGTAGGGTCGGGGTTCTCTGCGGCCACGCTCTCGTAGAGCCGGTAGCCGCGGCGCTCGAACTCCATGGCCAACTTCAAGGCCTCCAAGTCTGTAGCCCCTGGAGGGATGATCTTTTTTACCATCTCCTCTTCCAGAGGGAAGATGGCCAGGTCTGGTCCTAATTCTACTTCCTTGGCTGCCTCCGCCTCGAGCCATTTTCCTTCCTCCTCCAGTTTCACATATTCGGCCTGGAGGATCTGCAGGTGCTCTTCCTCATCCGTGGCCAGGGAGCGAAACATCCTTTGGCCCAACCGATCTTCCGTCCTCTCTATGGCTTCCAGGTATAAGGTGCGTCCCTCTATCTCGTTGCGCATGGCTTGGCGCAACACGTCCAAGGCTTCCTCTACTCCCTCCTTCATCACCCCTCCTCTCTAAATTGGCCAGGCTGTCTACTAGTAGGTCTATTTTACCATCGAGGAGGGAGGGGGGCAAAAAGAAAAGGCTGCCTCTTAAAGGCAGCCTCTTCCCGAGGGGACTTGGTTATTCCGTCTCCCTCACTATGGGGAAGCGGAGCCTCAAGGGGTGGGGGAAGGTCCGGCAGTTCATCCTATGCCTCCATTCCTCCCTTTCCCGGTGGCACCAGTTCTGACAATCTCGGTCGTTCGGTTCCGGCTTCAGCCAATTTTGACATGCTCTCCTCACCTGGAGGAGCCCATTTAGGCTATCTCGGTCACATAATGCCGATGCGCTGGGCACGGTCAAGATGAGGTTCACGGTATAAGGAGTGTTGGCGGTGACGGTGAAGACCTGGGTAGGGGTGAAGGTGAGGACACCCCGCAAGGAGGGGGTAACGCGCAATCGCACCGGCCCCAAGTCTCGGGTGCTACTGAAGGTGGCGGTGGCGGTGAAGACCTCTCCAGGAGAGACCTCCTCCCTAATTACGGGTGGGTCCCAACGGATGGGATGACCCCTAGGCCACATCTTCGCCGAGGCCGTGGCGGCGAATAGCAGGGAAAAGGCCACTAGGGCCAAGACCAGCGACAATACCAGGAGCCGTTTCCTTTTCACCCTTTCACCTCCCGAATGATTAGATGGGGTATCTAAACTGATCATCCTTCACCTCCTAATTGATTAGGTGAAGCGTCTAAGTTCATAAACTATACCGCCAGGAAGGGCAAAAAGATACGGCTTCTGCCCATGGCTTTATGATATAATGGTAGAGGAGGGTTGAAGATGGGCCAGATACGCACCGGGCTTTGTTCTTGGACCGACAAGACCCTGATCGAGAGCGGAAAGTTCTACCCCCCAGGGGTGGATGACCCCAAGAGCCGCTTAGAGTACTACGCCCGGGAGTTCCCCATCGTGGAGGTGGACAGTTCGTATTACACCTTGCCCTCAGAGAGGAACTCTCGGCTTTGGGCGGAGCGCACCCCGCAGGGCTTCACCTTCAACGTGAAGGCCTAT
>CAYUAM010000158.1:0-4985 GCA_964442805.1 uncultured Anaerolineales bacterium
CCTGATGGCCGCCGGAGGAGTGGTGAAGGCGGTGGAGGCGGTATTGGCTGGGGAGGCGGATAACGCCTTCGCCCTGGTGCGCCCCCCCGGCCATCACGCCGTGGTCGACCAGGGGATGGGCTTTTGCCTCTTCAACAACGTGGCCCTCGCCGCCCAATACGCCCTGGAAAGCGGCTTGGCCAGGGTGCTCATAGTGGACTACGATGTCCATCACGGCAACGGCACCCAGGATATCTTCTATGAGCGGGATGACGTCCTCTATTTCTCCACCCATCAATACCCCCATTACCCAGGGACCGGCCATTGGAAGGAGACGGGACGAGGGGCCGGGGAAGGATACACCGTCAACATCCCTCTGCCTTGGGGGGTGGGAGACGAGGGGTATGAGCGGGCCTTTGGGGAGGTCCTCCGCCCCATAGCCCAGGGCTATGCCCCCCAGATTATCCTGGTCTCGGTGGGATACGACGCCCATTGGACCGACCCCTTGGCCGGCATGAACCTCTCCACTGCGGGATATCATCGCCTGGCGGCCCTATTAGTCTCCCTGGCGGAGGAGCATTGCCAAGGCCGGCTAGTCTTCACCTTGGAGGGGGGCTATCAACTGGAGGCCTTGAGCCATTCCGTCCTGGCTACCTTCGCCGCCCTCTTAGAGGAGGAAGCGGAAGACCCCTTGGGCCCTTCTCCTCGAGAGGAGCCCTCCATTGAGGGGCTTTTGGACAAAATTAGGGAAGCCCACCATCTGGATGGTTGACAAATCGGGGCGAGGGGACCATAATGGGAGTAGAGGGCTTGAGGAGGGGAAAATGGCCGAGGTAGGATTGAGCGAATATTGCGAGGAGGTGAAGGAACTCATCAAAGCGGGGGCTTTGGATGAGGCCACCGCCATCTGTCGTCACCTCTTGGAGCAATTCCCCAAATATATCATGCCCTATCGCCTCTTGGGGGAGGTTTGCCTGGAGAGGGAGGAGTATGGCGAGGCGGCCAACCTCTTCACCAGGGTTCTGGGAGCCGACCCGGAGGATGTGGTCGCCCACGTGGGCCTAACCGTAGTTTACGATGAGGAGAAAAACTTAGACGAGGCTATCTGGCACTTGGAACGGGCCTTCGAGATGGCCCCAGGAAATCCGGAGATCCGCCAGGAACTCAAACGCTTATATGGCCAAAGGGAGGGGAAAGAGCCCTCCCGGGTGAAACTCACCCCCGCCGCCTTGGGTCGCCTTTACTTCAAAGAAGGGCTTTACGAGCGCGCCATGGCCGAGTTTCGCGCCCTCTTGGAGCAGGACCCGGAGCGGGTTGACCTTAAGGTGGCCCTAGCGGAGGCCCTTTGGCGCCAGGGCCGACACCGGGAGGCCGCCGAGGCCTGCCAAGAGATCTTGGAGGTGCTTCCCAACTGTCTCAAGGCCAACCTCATCTCGGGGCTCATCTGGCGGGAGAGTGGTCAGGCGGAGGAAGGGGAGGCCCTCTTCCTCCTCGCTCAAGCCATGGACCCGGAAGGCCTCTTCGCTCAGGAGTTCCTGAGTAAGGATATGCCTTGGCTGCCGGAGAGGGTGCTCATACCCCGTTTGGAGGAGATCCCTGCCCCTCCGATGAAGGAGGCCAAGCCTGAAAAGGTGGCTCCTCCTCTGCCGGAGATGGGGGAGGCCGTGGAGGGGGTGCCGGAGTGGCTGAAGGAGATGGAAGAGAAAGCCGAGGAGGCCGTGCCCCCTCCACCGGCTGAAGAGGTCCCCGAATGGTTGAAGGGGCTGGTTCGCCCGGCTGAGGAGGTGGAGGCGGAAGAGGTCTCACCGCCAGAGGAGGTGCCGGAGTGGCTGCGGGAATTTAAGGGGGAGGCGGAGGTCGCCGAGGAGGCGGTTGAAGGGGAATTCAAGGTGGCGGAGGCCCCCCCAGTCGAGGTGAGGCCTGAAGAGGAGATGCCGCCTCCGCCCGTTGTGGCCGTCCCGGAGGAAGAAGAGGTTGTCCCAGAGGCCATCGTTGAGGAGGTCGAAGAGGAGGTTCCTGAGGCCGTAGTCGAGGAGGTTGTGGCGGAAGAGGCCGAAGTCCCGCCCACCATCGACGGTCTCCTGGAACGGCTGGCCTCTCATCCCGAGGACCACCAGGCCCGCCTGGGGCTGGTGCGTCTCTATCTGGCCCAGGGGGAGCGGGAGGAGGCCTTGCCTCACCTCCGAGGGCTGGTTCGAGAGGGCCAACTCTTGCAGGATGCGATCCAGGAGTTGGAAGCGGTGGCTCAGGAAGCCCCGGAGCACCTTCCCACCCAGCAACTTCTGGGGGATGCTTATATGAAGGCCGGACGGCTGGAGGAGGCCATCGAAAAATATCGTTGGTTGAGGGGGAGGATCAAGAGTTGAAGGAGATCTCAGGCCTCACGGAACGAACCTTAGTGCTCTTGAAGCCCGATGCGATCAAGAGGGGGCTGGTGGGGAGGATCCTCACCAGGTTTGAGGAGGTCGGCCTCAAGATAGTGGCCCTGAAGATGGTGAAGATATCTCGAGATTTTGCCGAGAACCACTACCCCAACACCCCGGAATGGATCAAAGGGATGGGGGAGAAAACGCTGAATAGTTACCGGGAGCATGGCAAGGACCCCATAGCAGAGTTGGGCACCGACGACCCCATGAAGATAGGGGAGATGATAAAGGGCTGGAACGTCGATTACCTGACCTCTGGGCCCATCGTGGCTTTGGTCTTGGAGGGGGTCCACGCCATAAGCGTGGTGCGGAAACTGTGCGGCTTCACCCTGCCCGCCAACGCCGATCCGGGCACTATCCGGGGCGATTTCTCCATAACCTCGCCCATCGTGGCCAACGAATTGAAGAGGGCGGTCCGTAACCTCATCCACGCCGCCGGCGACCCTGAAGAAGCCGCGCAGGAGACTGCCTACTGGTTCCCCGAGGGAGATTTCTGCGATTACAAGACCACGGCGGAAGAGGTTATGTTTTAGACGCCGAGGGCGACGAGTCAAACCATGGCCACCATTTCGACTTCGAATGGTGGCCTAATGCTGGGGATGTCGATAAGCCCGTGAGCAGAGCCGAATCAGCCATCGTTGGCCTCTTTATGGGGATCATGTGTCCCGTGTCGTTGCTTGTCCTCGGTTGGTGGATTTCTGCCTCGCTTGCTATTTACCACCTCTTGCCGCTCCGAGAGAGTGACATCGCCACTGCTGCCTTCATAGGCCTAGGCCTTGGGATCGGCCTTGACCTCTGCTGCCTGAAGGCCTGGAAACCCAGGTTCTACCGTTTAGATGTGTGGTTGACAGTGCCGGTTTATCTCTTTTGGTCGGCTATGGCCGTTGCTTTCTTTATGGGGTTGCCGCTCGGCAACCTGGCCCTGGGGACGCTGGCGGGGGTATATGTCGGCAGGAGACAGCGCCACGCGGGGGTAAGCGGGGGAGCATTTTTGGAAAGCGCCAGGAGTGTCGGCCTCTTCACCGCCATAGTAACCGGGGCAGAGGCGCTGCCCATAGGGGTTCTCAGCCTCCGCGAGCAAATGGTCGTGGAGACCCTGCAAGCAGTCACCGGCCTGGACCAAATTGCCTTGACCGGTCCCATCGGCCTCGGCTTGGTCGGCCTAGGGTGCCTAGCTCTTATGGTGGTGCAATTCTGGTGTACTAGGACGGCGGCTGCGTTCGCCTTCGGGCTTGGAAGGAAAGCCGCTAATTAAGGAAGGAGGGAGCATGAAAAGGTGCAAAACGGCGCGAGAAAAATTGGAAAAGGAGGTGGGACGCAAGGTTGAAGATACCCCTAAGGGGAGGATGCTCATCCCCAGGCCCCTCGATGTTGACGCCCTAATGCGCAAGATACAAAAGGGGAAACTTGCCACCGTAACTCAGATTAGGGAACGCCTGGCCAGCGATTTCGGCGCCGATTATACCTGTCCCCTGACCGCCGGCATCTTCCTCCGCCTCGCCGCCGAGGCCGCGGAGGAGGATTTGAGGGAAGGGAGGAAGAGGATAACGCCCTATTGGCGGGTGGTCAAGGAGGGTGGGAGTCTAAACGAGAAATTCCCCGGAGGCGTGGAGGCCCAAGCCGCACGGTTGAGGGAGGAAGGCTATATCATTCAGCCAGGGGAAGGCAAGAAACCGCCAAGAGTAAAGGGGTTCGAGAGGTCCTTGCAGAGGTTGTGATCGAGTGACACAGAATTGTGGCGTCGGCCTTAAGGCCGACGCTCTCTTTATTGTATCCTCACCACCAGGGGGGCATCCCTCCACAGCCCTTCTAGGTCATAATATTCTCGCTGCGAGGGGGTGAAGAGGTGGACGATGACGTCCCCGTAGTCCAGTATCACCCAGCCCGACTCCGGCTCCCCTTCAGTGTGTAACGGCTGCTCCTCCCTCTCCGCCGTCTTGGCCATTATCTCCTCTAGGATAGCCTTCACCTGGCGCTCGGTGGCCCCGCTGGCGATGATGAAATAATCGGCCAGGAAAGAAAGGGGGCGGATATCCAACATCACGATATCCCACCCCTTTCGGTTGGAGATGGCCTCCATGATCTCTCGCGCCAGGTCTCCCGTCTCCAGCGTCCCCCTCCCCAGCCATTATACCACAAATGGAAGAGCCCTGAGGTCTTCAGGGCTCTTTGACGAGGTCACCGGCTAAGCCAATCTGACCACGTTCACGGCCTGCGGTCCCTTGGGGGTCTGTTCGATCCCGAACTCCACCCGCTGGTTCTCCTCCAGAGTCCTGAACCCGGCCCCCTCGACGGCGGAGTAGTGGACGAAGATGTCGCTTTGACCCTCGGCATCGGGGGTGATGAAGCCGTACCCCTTGGAGGGGCTAAACCACTTCACCGTGCCGGTAAACCGTTCCTCGCTCAAGGGTCGAACCTCCTTTCCTTCCTTGATCCTTGGTTTAGTCCTTATCCCTGTTCGGGCATCGCTTTCGGTCCTTAAAAAAATGACCGCCAAGGCCGACTCCCACCTCAGCGGTCAGGAACAAGGACCTTCTAAAAGCGCGACAAACCACTAGGGAAATATTATCATATCATACG
>CAYUAM010000159.1:0-4965 GCA_964442805.1 uncultured Anaerolineales bacterium
GTATCGATCTGATGCGCTTCACTCCCCCCCCACCCGATGCAGAGGCGATAAGGAAAAGGCACGGTTCTCCTCTTCTCCTCTTTGTGGGGCGACTCCGTTATTACAAGGGGCTTCAATACTTGTTGGAGGCTATCCGAGATATCGAGGCCAGGCTCCTAATAGTGGGCAAGGGCCCTATGGAAAAAGAGTGGCTTAGCCTGGCCAAAGAACTAGGCTTGGCGAAAAGGGTGACATTCCAAGGCGAGGTATCCGAGGAGGAGTTGCCTCTTTACTATCACGCCTGTGATATATTCGTGCTCCCTGCATCAGAGCGGAGCGAAGCATTTGGCATCGTTCAACTGGAGGCCATGGCCTGCGGCAAGCCGGTGATTTCCACCGACCTGGGCACGGGCACCAGTTACGTGAACGTGGATGGCCGGACGGGGTTAGTGGTGCCTCCGCGGGACCCCGCTGCCCTCGCTTTGGCCATCAAGCGATTGCTGGACGACCCCATCCTGCGGGAGCGGATGGGGAAAGAGGCCAGGGAGAGGGCGGAGGAGTTTTCGTTGGAGAAGATGTTGGACCGGACCTTGGCCCTCTATGAGGAAGTGTTGACTTGATTCCCTCCGTGGGGTAAGATGGCGGATATGAAGGCCGTGGTCACCGGCGGAGCAGGCTATATCGGCTCTCACTTGGTGGATAGGCTCCTCGCGGACGGACATCGAGTTACCGTCTTGGATGATCTATCAGTAGGCAAATTAGCCCATATCGAAGGCCACCTCTCTCATCCCCATTTCCGTTTCCTCGAAGGGAGCGTCCTCGATAAATCGCTGGTGCGAGAGGCCTTGCCAGGCTGCGACCTGGTTTTTCACCTGGCGGCGGTGGTGGGAATCCGCTACGTAGTGGACGACCCTTTGTGGGGGATGATGGTCAACGTGAGGGGGACGGAGATAGTCCTGGAGGAGGCAGCGGAGGCAGGCTGCCCATTAATCCTGGCTTCCAGTTCGGAGGTATATGGCAAGAATGTCAAAGTCCCCTTCTCCGAAGAGGACGATCGAACCTTGGGCCCCACATCGGTGGCGCGCTGGTCCTATTCCACGGCCAAGGCCTTGGATGAGCACCTAGCCCTGGCCTATCATGGTCAAAGGGGACTCCCGGTTACCATCCTTCGCTATTTCAACTCCTACGGGCCTCGGCTGGACCCCCGAGGTTACGGGAGCGTGGTGGCCAAGTTCATCGCCCAGGCCTTGAGGGGGGAGCCCCTCACCGTCCACGGCGATGGACAACAGACTCGCTCTTTCACCTATATCGACGACACGGTGGAGGGGACGGTTTTGGCGGCGGAGAAAGAAGAAGCCCGAGGGCAGGTTCTTAATATCGGCCAGGGGGAGGAGACCACCATCCTCCATCTGGCCCAGATGGTGAAAGAGATGGTCCCTTCTCCTTCCCAGATCGTCTTCATCCCCCATTCCCAGGTATACGGGGCGGATTTTGAGGATACGCCCCGCCGGGTCCCAGATACGGCTAAGGCGGAGCGGATCTTGGGCTTCAAGGCTCGAGTTTCCCTTCGAGAGGGGTTGCCTAAGACCATAGATTGGTTCAGGAGCAGGGCATGAGGGTCCTCATCACCGGTGGGGCCGGCTTCTTGGGCTCGGCCCTGGCCAACCACCTGGCCCAAAGTGGCCATCGCGTCTGGGTGCTCGACGACCTGAGCGCTGGCGACCCCCGCTCTTTGGATGAGAGGGTCTCCTTCACCCGGGGGGATGTGCGGGATATCCCTAAACTTTGGACCCTCCTTAGGGGGATGGACTGCGTCTATCATTTGGCGGCCAAGGTCTCGGTGCCGGAGTCCATCCTCTACCCGGTGGAGTATAACAGCGTGAACGTGGGAGGGACGGTGAGCCTGATGACCGCGGCCCGGGATGCGGCCATCAAGCGGGTAGTCTTCGCCTCCTCGGGGACGGCGTATGGGGAGCAGGAGGCCCAGCCCATAAAGGAGATCGCTCTCCCTAACCCTCAGAACCCCTACGCCATAAGCAAGATGGCGGCGGAGTATTATGTCTCTGGCTTGGGGGCTTTGTGCGATATAGAGACGGTGATCCTGAGGATATTCAACGCCTACGGGCCGGGGCAGGCGGCCCCTCCCTCTCACGCCCCGGTGATACCCCAGTTCGTCCGCCAGGCCCTCCAGGGGGGCTCGGTGGTCATCTTCGGGGGTGGGGAACAGACTAGGGATTTCGTCTATGTCGATGACGTGGTGCGCGCCCTGGCCACCGCCAGCACCGCCCCAGCCCAAGGGTTGATCATCAATATCGGCAGCGGTCAGGAGGTGAGCGTCCATAGCCTGGTGAAAAGGATGGAGGAGATATTAGGTCGCCCCATTTCCACCCTCCTCAGCACCGCCCAGGGCGGTGGGGTTTCCCGCATGAGGGCCGATATCGGCCTAGCGGAGGAGATCCTGGGGTTCAAACCCCAGGTGACCATAGAGGAGGGGCTGAAGAGGATGGTGGAACATTATCGCTTCCTCCTTAACAAGGAGGGAGGCGTGGTAGCCACTTAATTATGGAAACCAGGTTGAGCCTCTTCTGCCAAAAGGTGATAGAAGCGGGCTGGTTGGCTGCGGCCATAGCCGTGCCCCTCTTCTTCAACATCTACAGCGGCAGCATCTTCGAGCCGGACAAGATCGCCCTCCTTCGCTCCCTAGCCTTAGTCATGAGCGCGGCCTGGGTGGTGAAGGCCATCGAAAGGTGGCGGAGGGAAAACCAGGCGGGTTTGACCAAGGGGCAAGCCAGCCTCCTTGAGTTACCCTTGGTGATCCCCACCCTGGCCTTAGTGGGGGTCTATCTCCTTACCACCCTCACCTCCCTGGTGCCGCGGGTCAGCCTATGGGGCTCCTATCAGCGGTTGCAGGGCACCTACACCACCCTCTCCTATATAGTCATCTTCTTCCTCACCCTCGAGGGCTTGCGCAGCCGTCGCCAACTGGAGCGCCTGATCACGGTGATGCTAGTCGCCAGTTTCCCGGTAGCCCTTTACGGCCTAGTGCAACATTTCGGTCTGGACCCTCTCCCTTGGGGGGAGGATGTCACCGAGCGAGTGGCCTCCCATATGGGGAATTCCATCTTCGTGGCCGCCTACCTCATCATGGTCTTCCCCTTGGCCTTGGGACGGTTCCTGGAGAGGCTGCGTCCCTTCTGGGAGGAGGCCCGACCAGTTAAGGGAAAGGCCAGTGCCCTGCACATCTTGTTGCTCCTATTCTTGGCTCTTTCCCTCCTCTACCTTCTAGCGTATCAGTTATTCTTCCTGTCCGATGTGAATTATGTTGCCCAGGGAAAGGGCCTGGCTTTTCTCCTAGGCCTCGTGCTCCTTTTCATTATTTCCACGCTCTTTCTCTTCTTACACGCCCGCCGGCAGGGGGTGCCGAGGGAGGTATGGATAGCCAGCCAACTCCTCCTCTTCGCTGCCCAGGGACTGGCCCTTACCTACACCTTGCTCCTCATCTTTAAGATGAACTACCTGGTGGCCAAAGGGGGGATGGGGGGCGAACTCTTGGCCCTCTTGGGGGTCATGGCCCTCTTCGTGGCCTCCTTCTGGTACACCTTTCGAGAGGAGTCGCTCTCCTCCTACCTATTGGGGGTCCTGTACGCCCTCCTTTTGGCCACCCAGTTGATCTGCATCGTCTTCACCCAAAGTAGGGGGCCCCTCCTGGGGCTCTTGGCGGGGCTCTTCGTCTTCGTCCTGGTCATGGCCATCCGACGCCGCCTAGCCTGGCTCTGGGCCAGCGCCCTAATCTTGGCCTTGGCCGGGTCCTTGTTCCTGAGCCTTTTTAACCTACCCTCCGGCCCCTTATCCGGCCTTAAAAATCTACCCTATTTCGGCCGATTGGGCCGGGTCTTGGAGATGGAATCGGGCACGGGGAAGGTGCGGCTCCTCATCTGGGAGGGAGCCCTCAAGTTGATCTCCCCCCATGAGCCCATAGGGCTCCCCCCCGACCATCTGGATAGGCTGAACCTCATCCGCCCCCTGGTGGGGTATGGCCCGGAGTCTATGTATGTGGCCTATTTCCAGGTCTATCCCCCAGAACTGGGCCACTATGAGGCCCCTAACCGCTCCCCCGATCGCTCTCACAACGAGACCTTCGACGCTCTGGTGACCACCGGCTTCCTGGGTCTCTTGGCCTACCTCTGCCTCTTCGGCAGCCTCTTTTACTACGCGTTGAGATGGTTACGGTTGATCGACGGGCAGGCTCAAAGGCGCCTTTACATAACCCTCCTTGTCCTGGGAGGCCTTCTGGGAGCCATTGGGCCTCGTTTGCTGGAGGGGACCTGGCGGCTATCGGGGGTGGGATTGGCCGCGGGGATGGTGGTGGGGCTATTGGTTTATCTAGTGAGCCGGGGCTTCTCCCCTCGGCATGAGGAGCCTTCCCTCCCTCAGGAGTGGCTCTTGGTGGCCCTCCTCTCCGCCTTGGTGGCCCACTTCGTGGAGATCCATTTCGGGATCGCCATCGCCGTTACCAGGACCTATTTCTGGCTCTACCTGGCCATCCTGGTAGTCGTTGGTCTTCACCAGTGGAGTGAAGAGACGGAAAGGGAGCCTCTTGCCGCTCCGGTGGCGACCTCGGATAAGGAAGGGAAACGGCGAGGAAGGAAGAAAATGGCCCCTCCCTCCGTCTCCCTCGCCAGGTGGTGGGAAAGGGTTCAGCCAACCTTCCCTTATTCTCTCCTCCTGACCCTCCTCTTAGTCACCTTGGCCTTCGACTTCATTAACCCCGGCTTCGACCCCGCGGCCCGGGGGTTCAGCATCCCTTGGCTCCTCTTCCTGGCCTGGTTGGTGGGCACGGGGGTGATCTTCGCCGAAAGGGGGGAGGCCCCCCCCTCTTCCCTCCTCCTTCACTTGGCCCTATCTGGAGGGCTCCTCCTCATCTTCGCCGTCATTCAATGGCGATTGGCCAGTTATCGCCCTACCATAACCACCATAGAGCAGGTG
>CAYUAM010000160.1:0-4942 GCA_964442805.1 uncultured Anaerolineales bacterium
TGGGCGTATATCTCCGAGGCCGAGGCCCCGTTGTTCTCGGCCAGGTATTCCAGGACGGCCCGCTGCTTGGGGGTCAGCCTCACCTCATCCCAGGCCTCCTCGTCCGATTTGAGCCAGGCGGTGCGAGCCTTCTGGGGCCGGACCCGCGGCGGCTCCAGGTGGGAGCGCTTGACCACCAGGCCCCGTTGGGCCAGGGCCTCCGCTACCTCCTTGGCCTCCCTCATGCGCATTCTGCGGGGGAGGAGGTCCAGCCTGGTCTCCCCCTCTCGATGCAAATAATCGAGGACGGCGTTTTCCTCCTTGGTCAAATCATCGGGCACGGGTTGGTCGGGGGCTGGCCCCACCAGGGTGTGGGCGTGGCGGGCCAGGCCGGGGGGGAGCATGAGGAGGAGGCAGTCGAGGAGGGGGGCCAGATAATAGCGGCTCATCCAGCGGGCCAGTTCTATCTGCTGGGGGGAGAGGACCGGCTGGGGGTCGGTCAGGTCGGCGATGTCTTTGGTCTCGGCCACGGGGGCGACATCAGCGAGGGCCAGGACGATGGCCTGAAGTTGGCGGGGGCCGAAGGGGACGCGCACCAACTGGCCGGGGAGGATGGAGCCCTCCAGGTGGGGGGGGATGGAGTAGTGGAAGGTGGGGGCCAGGTGGGAATAGGCGGGGGTGAGCCCGTCAGCGGGGGTTATCTCCCTCTTGCGGCGAAGGGGGGCGTTGACAGCGACTTCTGCGTAGGTCATAAACTGCGGCCCTTCGAGACTGAACCTAAGTAAAAGCCTGCGTCCTTAGATAATCAATATAAGCAGGGAGCATGGCCTTATAGAACAGTTTTCTCAGGCTGGGTTGATGGGGGAAGGGGAAGAATCTTCTCCCAAGTTTGTTGTCTTCTGGAGGCACGGAAGAGAAGGATAATCGTGGATTCCTCTGCCAATCTGCTGTATACCCCCAGTAATCCCGCACCAGCCCCTTACTCTTGTCGAAGACAAGAGTTTGTAGGAGTGGCTCCCCCAAAGTTATGACAGGCATATTTGGGAATCGGGCCAATTCTTCTTTCAACAAAGGTAGCCAATAGGGAAGAAAGGCAGCGAAGATATCGAATTCTTCGATTTGGGTGGGGGGCTTTATGAAAAAGTTCTTGAAAAGGTTAGTGGCATAGACATTTTGATCAAGATCGATGCCCAGTCCATTACACACCTGGGTCAAATAGATATGGACGGCTCCTCGCTTATCGAGGTTGAGCGTTACGGTAATATCCTTGCGCTTCTTTGCATCCTTGACGGTGGGGTCTTGCCCGAGCACGATCAATTTTATCTCTCCCCTTCCCACGAAGACATTGGGAACGGCAAGGGTGAGATCAACATAGGGGGCCAGGGATTTGTCCTGTTTTATCTTCTCGAAGATGCTGGCGGCCCTCGCGCCCACCGCTTCTTCCAATCCTCTTTCTGCCATCGGGTACTCTCCTTTCAAACGGCAAAGGGGCGTTGCCGGTGACTTCTGTGTAGGTCATGGGCTGGCCGTTTGGCAATAAATGTTCATGTAACACGATTCACAATTGGGCAGTTTTGGCCTGCACCAACTGCGTCCAATGTCCCAAACCGAAAGATCGAAAATGCCTGGATAGGTGGGGTTCAGTTCGCGAGCCCGGTAGATGATTTCCTCATTCGAGGCTCCTTCTCGAACCAGACCAAGCCTTGTAAAAACTCGGCGAACTTGGACATCTGGTGACAAATCAATGGAGATTTTGTCACTGACGGAAATTTTGAAATCCCTAACGAGTATATTGGCGGCCATGTTGGCGATCTTCGGACCTATACCATCAAACTCTAGGAAGCGCCTGACGATGGTGGCGCTTGATGGCCTGCCAGCCCAGATGTCAGACGCATCCCCTAAATAGTCACGCGCAATCCGCTGCACAGCGGAGTAGAAATTTGCCGCCATTATTTCAGGAAACCTGTGCAGAGGCTGGGGTTCTGTGAACAATTCTTTAACCCTTTCCTCGGATACTCTCTCAAAGTCCGAAAACTCAAATGAGCCAAGCCGCTTGCCAAAAACATACGGGATCAGCCATGCCTTTTCTGCTTTGATTTGACGATCCATCACACAGGCAAGGACGAACGCATGAGGGTAATCAGCAAGGTCATTTAGAAGAGCGTCGGCTTGTGCATCGCCCGTGAACCGAACTGGCTCAAAGGGTCGAGCGAGAAGTTCAGTGCCTCGTTTGATCAAGATTTTGCTGATATCTTGTTCGTTCATGTTCTTGGCAGAGTCTAAACAGGGTGAGCATCTTGGATCAAACTACTAAACTGTTGTATTCTACCCTGCTTTATACAGCGCGGCGGCGGCGTAGCCCACTACCCGGAACATGTCGCCGGTGATGTCGCCGGAGTTCTTGTACTCCAAGACCTGAGCCTTGTCCGCCCCCAGTTGGCGGGCGGCCAGCATGGCCGCCACCACCGGCCCGCCCCCGCAGGCCTCGCACTTGTGGCTCGCCAGGTCCTGGGCCAGCCCCTCCGGGTCGAAGGCATCAATGCGAGAGATGACCTTCTTGTCAAGATCCACGGCGGTGCGGTAGTCGTAGAAATGGGATAGGTCGGTGCTGGCCACGAGGAGCGCCTTGCGGCCGGCCATCACCTGGGCCAGGGCCGCGCTAAGGCTCTGCGCCGAGGCCAAAGACTGCTCCCCCATGACAATCGGCAAGAGGGCGAACTCCCCCAGCGTCCGCTGCAGGAAGGGGAGTTGGATCTCCAGCGAGTGCTCCAGGTTCTCATCGGTACGGCTGATCTCGATCAGGCCGCTCAATTGGGCCACTAACTCCCCGTCCACGGGGACCAGACCTAGGGGGGTCTCGTAATAAGAGTAACTGGTTACCGCAAACTCCCCCACATAGGCCCGGTGGCTGGGAGCAATGACCACCGCAGAGTCGAAATCCCGCCCTTTTAGTTCGGCGTAGGCGTGGGCGGCCACTTGGCCCGAATATTGGTAGCCGGCGTGGGGGGCGATGAGGCCCACCAGTTCTCCCTTCACCCTGCCGCCCCCGGCGTCCGCCAGGAAGCGGTCCACCATCTCCGCCAGCCGCTCCGGGCTCCCCGGATACCAGGATCCGGCGATAGTGGAACGGCGCACATTTCCCTTCATCTCACCACTCCTATTCGATAGAGACGCGACGGGGATGAGTTCGACACTTCTCGGCGCGGATGATGGCCATGATCTCCTCCACCGCTTCGTCCAGATGGCCGTTCCGGTTGATGACCAGGTAGTCGAACTCCGGCAGGGCCCTCATCTCCTCCCGGGCGGTGGCCATCCTCCGCTCCAAATCCTTCCCCGTCTCCGTCTTCCGCTCCCGGAGGCGTCCCATCAACTCCTCCATAGATGAGGGGGATAGGAATATGAGAAGCGCCTCCGGGGCCAGCCTCTCGATGCTCCTGGCCCCCTGGACGTCGATGCGCAAAAGGACATCTTGGCCCCGGGCCAGGGCCTGCCGCACCTCCTCCTTGGGTATCCCCTTATGTTGCCCATAGACTAGAGCGTGCTCCAAGAATTCGCCCTCTTTTAGCATCCTCTTGAACTCGGCAGTGGAGAGGAAGTGGTAGTCCACGCCGTCAATTTCCCCTTCTCGGCGGGGGCGGTCGGTGGCGGTAACCACGAAGTGGAGGGGGTAGCCCAATTCCCTCATGCGATTGCGCACCGTATCCTTCCCCACCCCCGATGGGCCGGAGAGGACCACCAGGAGGGGAGGCCGCTCGAAGTAGGGGAGGAGGCCCTCCTCGAAACCGCTGATTCCGGCCATCTACGGGCTCTCCTTTCCACCGGGTTTGAGCCGCGCCGCTATGGTCTCCGGCTGGAGGGCGGAGAGGACCAGATGGCCCGTGTCCAGGAAGATGATCGTCCCTACCTTCCGCCCATAAGTCACATCTATGGCCTGCCCCTCCTTCCTGGCCTGCCGCACCGTGCGCTTGAGGGGGGCGGAGTCGGGGTTACAGATGGCTAGGACCCTCTGGGCGGCGATAGTGGCCCCGAAGCCCACGTGTAAAGTCTCCATGCCTTCCTCCCTGTTATGCCTTGCCTCGAGAGCGATCTCCCATTATAATAAAAATATGCCTATCTATGAATATCGCTGTAGCCGTTGTGGCAAGCGCGTCTCCTTGCTTCGCCGCCTATCCGACCTTAGTCCTCCCCGCTGCCCCCTCTGCGGCGGCGAGGAGTTAAAACGGCTCATCTCCAGGGTAGCGGTGGTCAGGTCGGAGGAGAGCCACCTGGATAGCCTGGCCGACCCCAGCAGCCTGACCGACCTGGACGAGAAGGACCCCCGCAGCATGGCCCGTTGGATGAAGAGGATGGGCCAGGAGATGGGAGAGGAGATGGGCCCGGAGTTCGATGAGATGGTAGATAGGATGGAGGCGGGAGAGAGCCCGGAAGAGTTAGAAAAATCGATGGGGGAGATGCCGGAGTAGCCCCGCCGGGCCTTGCCCCCCTATTCACGGGTTTTTCCTGGGCTTATCCTCCCTTCAACAGAGAAAGGGTTTCCTCAAGGAGTTCCTTTAAGAGGCTCTCCACCCCCTTGCTCCCGTCCAGGACCATCCATCCGCCCCTGGAGGCCAGGCTCAGATAGGCCTCCCTTACCCTCTTTAAGAGATCGACCTGCCTCTCATAAAGATCTCGCCCCTCGGCTTTGCGGGAGAAAGAGACCTGAGGGGCGATATCGAAGAGGAAGGTCTGAGCCGGCTCCGGCAGCCCCCTCTCTAGGCCCCAAAGCCACCCCTCATCCAGGCCGTGGGCCATCCCGTAAGCCACCCCGGAGGCGCTGTAGCGGTTGGCTATGACCACCTTCCCCTCTTTGAGCCACGATTCTATCTTTCCCTTGTTTTCCCAGCGGTTGGCGGCAAAGAGGAGGTAGCGTACCTCCGGCGGATAGTCCCTCCCCCCCGCCAGGAAGAGCCTTATCTCCTCGCCG
>CAYUAM010000161.1:0-4938 GCA_964442805.1 uncultured Anaerolineales bacterium
CGGAGTTGGCTTTGGAGCAGGCCCAAGAGGCCGACGGCCTCCTGGCGTCGAAGAGAAAAGAGGGGAAGGAACCCTCCCCCCTCCTGGGGATACCCATGGCGGTGAAGGATGTGATCTGCACCGGGGGGGTGGAGACCACTTGTGGCTCCAGGATCTTAGAGGGCTTCATTCCCCCCTATAGCGCTACGGTGGTGGAGCGATTGAGGGAAGCCGGGGCAGTTCTTTTGGGGAAGACCAACACCGACGAGTTCGCCATGGGCTCCTCCACGGAGAACTCGGGCTATTTCACCACCCATAACCCTTGGGACATGGCGCGGGTGCCGGGAGGATCCAGCGGGGGTTCGGCGGCAGCGGTGGCCGCCGGGGAGGCCCTCTTCGCCTTGGGAAGCGATACGGGGGGTAGCGTGCGCCAGCCCGCCTCCCTTTGCGGGATAGTGGGGATGCGCACCACCTATGGGCGGGTCTCCCGCTACGGTTTGGTAGCCTTCGCTTCCTCCTTAGACCAGATAGGGCCCCTCACCCGCGATGTGACCGATTGCGCCCTGGTGCTTACGGCCATAGCCGGCCACGACCCCAGGGACTCCACCTCTCTGCCCCTGGCCAACCTTGACTATGCCGCGGCCTTGACTCCCCACCTGAAAGGCCTGTGCTTGGGCGTCCCCCGGGAATATTTCGTGGAAGGCATAGAGAAGGAGGCGGAGCAGAGGGTTAGGGAGGCCATAGCCCTCCTGGAAGAACTGGGGGCCGAGATTATAGATATCTCTTTGCCCCACACCCAGTACGCCCTGCCCACCTATTACCTCATCGCCCCAGCCGAAGCCTCGGCCAACCTGGCTCGCTACGATGGGGTCAAATACGGCCTCTCCCACCAGGAGGCCCCTAATATCTGGGAGGCCTATCGCCTCACCCGAGAGGAAGGGTTCGGGGCAGAGGTGAAACGGCGCATCATGCTGGGCACTTATGCCCTCTCCGCCGGCTATTACGATGCCTACTATCTAAAGGCCCAGAAGGTGCGCACCCTCATCAAGGAGGATTTCGACCGGGCCTTCTCCCGATGTCAGGCCTTGGTGGGGCCCACCTCCCCCACGGTGGCCTTCCCCATCGGCGAGCGGGTAGAGGACCCCTTGCAGATGTACCTAGCCGATATCTTCACCCTGGCCCAGCCCCTGGCGGGCATCCCTTGCCTTTCCCTTCCCTGTGGCTTCGCCCATGGCCTGCCCGTGGGGCTACAGATAATGGGCCCCGCCCTCAGCGAGGAGGTCGTCCTCCGCGTGGCCTACGCCTATGAGCAGGCCACGGAGTGGCATAAAAGGAGGCCAGATCTATGAAGGTAGTGCTACCTATGGCTGGTTTGGGGACCCGGCTCCGGCCCCATACCTATAGCAAGGCCAAACCTCTGCTCAACGTGGCCGGGAGGCCCATCCTGGCTCACGTTATGGACCCCCTCAAAGACCTCGATATCGAGGAATATATCTTCATCGTGGGCCATCTGGGCGAGCAGATCGAGGAGTATGTGAAGGCCAACTATGACTTGCCCGCCCGCTATGTCCTGCAGGCCGAGCCCAAGGGCCAGGCCCACGCCATCCATTTGGCCCGGGAATATATCGATAGCCCTTTCCTCATGATCTTCGTGGATACCATCTTCGAGGTCGACCTCTCTGGCCTTAAGGAAGTAACTTCTGATGGCTTGGTTTTCGTCAAGGAGGTGGATGATCCCCGCCGTTTCGGAATAGCCCTCCTGGAAGATGGTTTAGTCACCAGGTTCGTCGAGAAACCGGAGGAGCCCCTCTCCCGCCTAGCCTTGGTGGGGGCCTATTATGTGAACCATTGGTCGTTGCTTCTGGAGTGCGTGGAGTCGCTCTTAAAGGGGGAGATCCAGACCAAGGGCGAATACTACATAGCCGACGCCTTCCAGTTGATGGTGGAGCGGGGGGCCAGACTAGAGGCAGTAACCGTGAAGGTTTGGCAAGATTGCGGGAAGCCGGAAAGCCTCCTGGCCACCAACCGCTACCTTCTGGATAAGGGTCATATCCAGGTTAAAGAGACGGAGAACTCGGTGATCATCCCTCCGGTCTACATGGCCCAGACGGCCAGGGTCAAAAATTCCATTTTGGGTCCTTACGTCTCTCTGGCGGGTGAGACAGTGGTAGTCGACTCCATTGTGAAAGACTCCATCATCGACGAGGGGGCTTATATAGAGAACGCGGCCTTGGAGGGCTCCCTCATCGGAGCACACGCTAGGGTGGAGGGGAAATTCAAGCGGCTCGACGTAGGCGATTCCTCCAAGGTGGATTTGGGCTAGATGGAAGAGCCAGTTCAGGTTAACGCTTATGCGGGGAGGAAATACCCAGAGCGCCCCCTCTCCTTCCTCTGGCGAGGCCGGGAATACCTGGTGGAAAGGGTAGAGGAGGAGTGGTTGACCCCCCAAGGGCCAAATTTTCGGGTGCGGACCTCAAAAGGGGAACGTTTCCTCCTTTTATATGAGGGCAAGATCGACCAATGGTATTTGAAGGAGGCCACCATGAGGGATATGGTCGCCCAGAGGGCCCGTCAAGTCCCTCCCTCGGGGATCAGGAAATTTTTCGACATCATCGCCACCATGAAGGAGGTCATATCGCTGGGGGTAGGGGAACCGGATTTCGTCACCCCTGATTTCATTCGGCAGGCCGGCATCCGCTCCCTGGAAGAGGGGGAAACCCATTATACCTCCAACTCCGGGATGGTGGAACTGCGGGAGGCCCTGAGCGACCATCTGGCTCGCCTCTATGGGGTAACCTACGACCCCGATAGCGAACTCCTCATCACCGTGGGGGTCTCCGAGGCCTTGCATTTGGCCCTCCTGGCCCTGGTGAACCCCGGCGAGGAGGTGATCGTCCCTGAACCTTGCTTCGTCTCCTATAAGCCCGGCGTGATATTCGCCGGGGCCACTCCGGTGGTCATCGCCTGCTCGGCGGAGGAGGGCTTTCGCCCCTCGGCTAAGGCCATCCAGTCCGCCCTCACCCCCCGCACCAAGGGCATCCTTCTGGGCTACCCCAATAACCCCACCGGGGCGGTTTTGCCCCATCCCCTCTTGATGGAGATAGGCCAGATAGCGGAGAGACACGACCTCCTGGTCTTCTCCGATGAGATCTATGACCGCCTGGTCTATGGGATGGAGCATGTCTGCTTCCCCTCCTTGCCCGGCATGCGGGATCGCACCGTGCTGCTGGGTGGCTTCTCCAAGGCCTATGCCATGACCGGTTGGCGCATAGGCTATGCCGCCGGGAACGCCGATTTTATCTCGGCCATGAAGAAGGTCCATCAATACGCCATCATGTGCGCCTCCACCACGGCCCAGGTGGCGGCCATCGAGGCCCTTAGGAACGGCGAAGGGGCCGTCCAGGAGATGGTGCGGGAGTACGATAGGCGACGCCGGGCGATAGTTCGCGGGCTCAACGAGATCGGCCTCCCCTGCTTCGAGCCTCAGGGGGCCTTTTACGCCTTCCCCTCTGTCGCCGGGACCGGTTTGAGTTCGGAGGAGTTCTCGGAGAGGCTCCTCTTCCAGGAGAAGGTGGCCGTGGTGCCGGGGAATGCCTTCGGGGAGTGCGGGGAGGGCCACGTCCGCTGCTCCTACGCCACCTCCTTGGAGGGTATAGAGGAGGCCCTAGAACGGATGCGAAGGTTCGTGGAGAGGTGTAAGGGGTGAATTACGAGGCGGTAATCGGGGTAGAGGTCCACGCTCAACTCCTGACCAAGTCGAAGATGTTCTGCGGCTGCAGCGCCGATTACGCCCAGGCTCCTCCCAACACCCACGTCTGTCCCGTTTGCTTGGGTCTGCCCGGGGCGCTGCCGGTGATAAACAAGAAGGCCGTGGAATATACTATCATGGCCGGCTTGGCCCTTAATTGCCAGGTGGCCTCGGCCTCCAAGTGGGACCGCAAGAACTACCATTACCCCGACCTCCCCAAAGGTTACCAGATCTCTCAATACGACCTCCCCCTGACCCGGGATGGCTGGCTGGAGATCGAGGCGAAGGGGGAGCGGAAGCGAATCAGCATAAGGCGGGTCCACCTGGAGGAAGATACGGCCAAACTCTTCCACCTGGACGGCCATGCCCTGGTGGATTTCAATCGCTCCGGCGTCCCCCTCCTGGAGATAGTCAGCGAACCAGACCTCCACTCGGTGGAGGAGGTCCGCCAATATGTGACCCAATTGCGTTCCATATTGAGGTATCTGGGGATAAACTCCGGCGATATGGAAAAGGGAGCCATGCGCTTCGAGGTCAATATCTCCCTGCGTCCCCTTGGCAGTAGCGAATACGGGACCAGGGTGGAGATAAAGAACCTCAACAGTTTCCGGGCTGTCCTCAGGTCCTTGGAGTATGAGATAGGCCGCCAGAAGGAGGTCCTGGAGGCCGGGGGAAAGGTTGAGCAGGAGACCATGGGCTGGGACGATGGGCGGGAGGTCACCGTGCCCCAGCGGGGTAAGGAGCACGCCCACGATTACCGCTACTTTCCCGAACCGGACCTCCCTCCCCTGGAGGTTAGCCGGGAATGGGCGGAGAGGATAAAGGCTCAGATCCCCGAGTTGCCGGATGCCAGAAGGGAGAGGTTCGTGCGGGAGTACGGCCTTTCCGAATATGACGCTGGGGTGCTCACCGCGGAGAAGGAGATCGCCGATATCTTCGAGGAATACGTGGAGGCTAATCCCTACCGTCCGGTAGCGGTGGCCAACTGGATGACCAGGGAGGTCTTCCCTCGCCTCAATGAGAATAAGATGAGGCTGGAAGAGGTCACCTCTCGGTTCCAGCCTCGCCACATTGCCGAACTCCTGGAGATGGCGGAGAGTGGTCTCATCACCGCTAGCACGGTGGCCAAGATCACGGCTCATCTGGAGACAGGGGGGGCGAAAGAGTCGCCTCGCCAGATCGTGGAGAGGGAGCAACTGGCGCAGATAAGC
>CAYUAM010000162.1:0-4903 GCA_964442805.1 uncultured Anaerolineales bacterium
CGCCCTTAGGAAAGGTTGGGCGGAGGGGGCTTTCGAGGAGGGCTGGGAAGCGGACCGTTTCGAGGCCTTATTGGACCAGGCATTGATGGAGCACTTTCACCACCTCCTGGAATTGAAGAGCCAGATGGTGGCCTTGCCGGAAAAGGAAGGGGGGAGGGAAGCCATCCTTTGCGCTTTGAGGCTGCGGGAGGGTAGGTTGCGGCGGGAGGTGGAGGCTCTCCGTTTCTTGGAGGAGGACGCTGAGGAAGGTGAGGAAGAGGCGCTTTTGGACCTACTTGAGACCATTGGGGAACGAACGGCGGAGTTGGGGCGAATCCAGAAGGCTAAGCATGAGCAGACTCCCTGGCGAAGAGCCAGTAGGGAAGGGCTTTGGGAAAGCGCTTGGTTAGTGGAAGGCTAAATTAGTCGGGGGGGGGAGGGATGACTGATCTCCTGGAGGCTGACTATAGAGATGAGCCTTCCCACGAGGAGTCGGCAGTTGAGAGGCTGATCGCCAAGGGGGACGAGCAGAGGTTCCTCACCGCGAAGGATATATTGGAGGCCTTCCCCGAACTTGGGACCGATGTAGAGAGGATGGATCGGGTTCAAAAGATCCTCTTCGACATGGGCGTGGAGGTAGTGGAGGAGGAGCCCAGCGATGAGGAGTTAGCCGCCGAGGAGAAGATGGGGATAGATTTGGAGATCGATACCTTGTTCGAGGGGCCGGAGATCGTCAGCGATCCGGTGCGCATGTACCTGCGCGAGATAGGCCGGGTGGCCCTGCTCTCCGCCGCCGAGGAGGCCGAGTTGGCCGAGGCCATCAAGCGGGGTGATGCGGCTCGTCGTTACTTGCGGCAGGAAAAGTTAAGCCCAAAGCGAGCAGGCAACGCCAAGATAGATTATTTGGCGGGACAGTTGGCTCGCCGGCGATTGGCGGAGGCCAACCTCCGTTTGGTAGTGAGCGTGGCCAAGCAATATATAGGCCGAGGGATGTCTTTTTTGGATATAATTCAAGAGGGGAACATGGGGCTCCTGCGGGCGGTGGAGAAGTTCGATCACCGGCGGGGGTATAAGTTCAGCACCTACGCCACTTGGTGGATTCGGCAGGCCATCAGCCGGGCTATAGCCGATCAAGCCCGTACCATCCGTATCCCGGTCCATATGGTGGAGACCATCAACCGGTTGAGCCACGCCTCTCGACGACTGGTTCAAGAGTTAGGGAGGGAGCCCACCCCGGAGGAGATCGCCTTGGAGATGGACCTCCTGCCTGAGGAGGATAAGCAGGCCATCGAGGAGGCGCAGATCAAAAAGGAGCCGCTCGACTTGAGCCTGGAGCGGAGGCTGCGGAGGGCGGCGGCCAAGGTACGGAGGATAATGCGGGTCTCCCAGGAGCCCATGTCTTTGGAGATGCCCATTGGGGTGGAGGAGAATAGTTCCTTGGGGGAATTCATCGAGGACGAAACCATCCCCGGCCCCATGGATGCCGCCTCTCGGCAACTCTTGCGGGAACAGATGCGGGATGTCCTCGATTCCTTGAGCGAGCGGGAGCGGAGGGTCTTAGAGTTGCGATTTGGGCTTGTGGATGGCCATAGCCGCACTTTGGAGGAGGTGGGGGAGGAGTTCGGGGTGACCAGGGAGCGCATCCGCCAGATCGAGGCCAAGGCGCTGCGCAAACTAAGGCACCCCATCCGTAGCCGCAAATTGAGGGATTACCTGGCCTGAATTTGACTAACCTGGGGCAGATGGCCTATAATTATAATGCCGTTCCTCGGTAGCTCAACGGTAGAGCAACCGGCTGTTAACCGGTTGGTTCCAGGTTCGAATCCTGGCCGAGGAGCCAATCGGAGATGCGGAGCCCTAGAAGGCCATAACCCTTGCCAGGGTCGGCGTTTAAACGAAAGTGGCGGTCTATAGGTGATCGCTAACGCCGGCCCAAGCAAGGAGTTTTTTTCTATGGACGGGCGCGTCTTGAACTCCTTCAGTTGCCAGGAGGCAGGTCTCACATTGGTGTAACGGGATAGCGGCCTAATTGGCCACCTGTAGAGTTGCTAAGGCTCACCACGTAGGAAAACCTTGAGAAAAGGAGAGAGAATCGTGAGACCCCTGGAGGATATGCATCAGATCATTGAGGCAGACTTTCCGGTTCACCTAGAAGCCATTCGCGAATTCGTTCGGACGCCTAGCATTAGCCCCGAAGGGGTCGGCATGGCTGAGACCGCTGAGCAGGTCAAGGGTTTCATCCAACAGGTAGGTGGTCAGGCCGAGATCGTTCCTACAGAAGGCCACCCGGTAGTGTACGGCGAACTGATGGTAGGTCGGCCAAAAACCCTCTTGATATACGGGATGTACGATGTCATGCCCGTAGTGGTAGAGGAGTGGATGGTCCCCCCATTCAGTGGCGAAATCGCTACTCTCCCGGGCTTGGGGCCGTGCATAGTGAGCCGCGGGATCTATAATACCAAGGGGCCACTGAGGGGCTTTTTCAACGTCATCTCTGCTCTCCAAAAGGTGGATAGTTTGCCCGTCAATCTGAAGTTCTTGATCGAGGGGGAGGAGGAGTTAGGCAGCAGACACCTTCCAGATTTCATAGCCAGGTACAAGGACAGGCTGGCTAGCGACGCCATTTTCTTCCCCTTCTTCTGCCTAGATAGGAGGGGCAAACCGATCATATACCTGGGTGCTAAAGGGGTGATTCACTTGGAGATCGTCTGCCAAGGCGGGGAATGGGGAGGGCCCAGGTCCAAGGGCGTCCATAGCAGCCAGGGGGCCTGGATCTCTTCTCCGGTTTGGAGGCTGGTCCAGGCGCTTGCCAGCATGGTAGCGGAAGATGAATCGATCATCATCGATGGTTTCTACGACGATGTGAAGGGACCCAGCGACGAAGATGAGGAACTTCTGGCCAGTTTGGAAGGGGTCTTTGATGAGACTACCATCTTGGAGGAGAGCGATGTCAGCCGTTTCAAATACGATCTTCATGGAACAGCCCTTCTCCGGAAATACCTCTTCTCCCCGGCCATCAATATCGATGGACTGCTGGCCGGCCATGTGGGTGCGGGCGTCAAGACCGTGATAGGCCATATCGCCACGGCAAAACTCGACATAAGGCTAATTCCAGATATGACCGTGGAGAGGACGGTGAGCAAGGTTCGAGATCATCTGGCCCGCCATGGGTTCGAAGAGGTCCGCTTGGAGAAGTTGGCTGGCTACGAGTGGAGCCGCACCTCCGTCAAGGAAAAGGTAGTACAAGCCCTTCTTCAGAGCCATCGTTATCACGGCTATGAGTCTGAGGTATGGCCCTTCATCGGAGGCTCTGCGCCCTTCTATCTCTTCACCAAGCAATTAGGGCTCCCGCTAGTCATGGGTGGGCTAGGTCAGGGAGGCAATAGTCATAGCCCGAACGAATATGCCGTGGTGGACCACATAGCCCTATTTGAGAAGTCAATGGCCACTTTTCTTTTCCAATATGCCTCTGAGCCCGATCTGATATAGTGCTCCCCAACCCCCTGCTGAGGCGGGAGATGCAGGACTATCTACCCTTGAGGGGGGCGATGAGGAGCGGGTGCGTCGCCCCTTGAAAAGCGAGAAGTGACGGTTTCACCCGTTAGTTTGGGAACGCAGATGGCTTGCCATCTGCGTTCGCTCGTTGGTAGAGCAGGGGAACCCGACTTGCGGGGCTATCCACTCCGTGATAATCTAAGCGTCGAGGTCTGCCGGTAGAGGGCATGGAACTCCTGGAGTAGGGTCGGCCATAGCCCAATAGCCATGACAGTGAGGGAAGATATTCCACGGAGTCGATAGGATGAAGGTAGGGATAGATATTGGAGGCACTTTCACCGATTTCGTCTTCTGGGAAGGAGGGCGTCTTTGGAACCACAAGGCCCCCTCCACCCCCCGAGACCCTGCCCAGGCGGTGGTAGAGGGGCTGAGGCTCTTCCCCTCCGCTGAAGGGGAGAGGAGCATCATGCACGGCTCCACCGTGGCCACCAACGCCCTCCTGGAGGGGAAGGGGGCTCGCACGGCCCTCATCACCACCCGCGGCTTCAGGGACATCTTGGAGATCGGGCGCCAGAACCGCCCCGCTATCTACGACCTCTTCGTGGATCGCCCCCCGCCGTTGGTTCCCCGCCCTTGGCGCTTCGAGGTGGATGAGCGGGTTAACTTCGAGGGGAAAGTCCTGCGCAAGTTGGAAGACTCGGAAGTCGAGGCCCTCTCGCTCAGGCTCCGCCAGGAGGGGTTGGAATCGGTGGCCATCTGCTTCCTCTTCTCCTTCCTCTATCCGGAGCACGAGGAGAGGGTGGCTCGACGGCTCCGCGAAGAGGGATTCTTGGTCTCCCCTTCCTGCGAGATATTGCCCCAATATCGAGAGTACGAGAGGTGCAGCACCACAGCCATCAACGCCTATCTCTCCCCGGTGATGAGCCGTTATCTATCCCGCCTGGAGAAGGAGTTGGGGGGCGACCTGAGGGTGATGCAGTCTAATGGGGGGCGCCTCACCGCCAGGAGGGCCGGCCAGGAGGCGGTGCGCTCCATCCTCTCCGGCCCGGCCGCGGGGGTGGTGGGGGCCAGGTATTTGGCCCGTTTGGCCGGCTTCCAGCGGATCATCACCTTCGATATGGGGGGCACTTCCACCGACGTCTCCCTTTGCGACGGGGAGGTGCAGATAACCGCCGAATCATCCATCGGCGGCTACCCCATCGGGGTGCCGGTTATCAACGTTCATTCCGTGGGGGCGGGAGGGGGCTCCATCGCCCATCTGGATGTGGGGGGTGCCCTTCGCGTCGGCCCTCAAAGCGCGGGGGCGGAGCCAGGCCCGGCCTGTTACGGAGTGGGGGAGGAGGTCACGGTAACCGATGCCCACGTGGTATTGGGCCGCATCCCTCCCGACTATTTCCTGGGCGGGAGGATGGCTCTCCAGGTGGAAAGG
>CAYUAM010000163.1:0-4851 GCA_964442805.1 uncultured Anaerolineales bacterium
TTCCGTACCGGGTATACTGGGTGATCTTTTTGCGCCCCGCTTCCCCCTCCTTGGCCATCTCTTGGAGGCGGGGGATCATGGGCATGATCAACTGCATGATGATGGTGGCGGTGATATAGGGATAAACCCCCATGGCCACTATGGAGAAGTTGGACATGGCTCCCCCGGAGAACATGTCCAAGAGGCCCAATATCTGGCTCTGTTGGAATACGGTGCGCAAAGCCTCGTGGTTCACCCCCGGCAAGGGGATGTGGGCCGCCAGACGGTAGACCACCAAGATAGCCAAGGTGAATAATATCTTGCGCCTCAAATCGGGCAACTTGAAGGCGTTCAAGACCGCCCTTACGGTCTCCATGGCTCACCTCACCTTGCGTATCCACTGGAAGGCCAACGGTTCCGCCTTCCCCCCTGCGGCCTCGATCTTGGACTTAGCGCTGGCAGAGAAAGCGTGGGCGTAGACGGTCAGGGGCCTATCGATCTCCCCCCTCCCCAATATCTTCACCAGGCGAGTAGAAGGCTTGATGATCCCTGCCTCGGCCAACTTCTCTGGCGTCACCTCGCTATCAGATGGGAAGGCCTGAAGCCTCTCCAGGTTGACCGGCACGTACTCCTTTCGGAAAGGGTTGTGGAAGCCCCGCATCTGGGGCAGACGCCTGACCAGGGGCAACTGGCCTCCCTCGAAATAGAGACGAACGCCACCGCCAGAGCGAGCCCCCTGGCCCTTGGTCCCCCGCCCTGCCGTTTTCCCCTGCCCGGCGGCATGGCCACGACCTACCCTCTTCCTCTTCTTCCGAGCCCCATCAGGGGGGCACAGTTCGTGTAACCTCACCTAGATCTCCTCCACCTTAACCAGGTGGCGAACCTTCTTTATCATGCCCCTTATGACTGGAGTATCGTCCTTCTCCACCGACCCTCCCAACCTCCTCAGATCCAGGGCCTTTACGGTATCCTTCTGATCCTGGGGGTAGCCGATGACGCTCTTCACCCAGGTTATGCGCAGCCTCTTAGCCACTAGCCTTCCTCCTGGTCCAATGGGGGGAGAGCTCCTCCGCTGGTTTCCCCCTCCTTTGGGCCTCTCCTTCCGCGCTCTTCAACTGGCGAAGCCCCTCCAAGGTAGCCTTGGTCACATTGAGGATGTTGGAACTCCCCAAGGATTTGGAGAGGATATCTTGGATCCCGGCCGCTTCCACCACCGCCCGAACCCCGCCGCCGGCGATGACCCCCGTCCCTGGCGAGGCGGGCTTGAGGAGCACTTTGGCCGCGCTATATTTGGAAAATACGGGGTGAGGGATGGTAGTTCCTACTAAGGGCACCTCGATCATCGACTTCTTGGCCTTCTCCACCCCCTTGCGGATGGCCTCCGGCACCTCCCGGGCTCGGCCTATGCCCACCCCCACTTTCCCTTGCTTGTTTCCTACCACCACCACCACTCGGAAGCCGAAATGTCGCCCTCCCTTCACCACCTTGGCCACTCGGGCGATCTGAACTACTCGTTCCTCAAATAGTTCTTCTTCCACCTTAGAACTCCAACCCCCCTTGACGGGCCCCCTCGGCCAGGGAGCGCACCCGCCCATGGTATAGATAACCCCCTCTGTCGAAGACCACCTTCTTTATCCCTCGCTCCTTGGCCCGCTGGGCCAATAGTTCTCCCACCAACCGGGCCTGTTCGCTCTTCTTCAGCCCTGCCAACTTTTGACGGAGCTCTTGATCCAGAGTGGATCCGGCGGTTAAGGTACGGCCTCTTTGGTCATCGATGATCTGGGCGTAGATATGTTTGGCGCTCCTGAAGACGCTGAGGCGAGGGCGTTCGCTCGCGCCTTCTACCTTCTTGCGCACCCGTTTGTGTCTCTTGAGACGGCCTACCTTCCTAACCGCCCCTCTGGCTACTTTAACCACCATTAGATCTTACCCGCTTTCCCAGTCTTCCGCCTCACCCGCTCACCGGCGTACATGATGCCCATCCCCTTATAGGGCTCGGGCTTCCGAACGGCCCTGATCCTGGCCGCCACCTCGCCCACCAACTCCTTATCGATCCCCCCCACGGTGACGGTTTTGGCCCCTCGGGCTACCTCGAGGGCGATCCCCGGAGGGGGTGTAATCTCCACGGGGTGGGAATAGCCTACGTAGAGGACTATTTTTTCCCCATGCATCTCCGCCCGATAGCCCACCCCCACGATCTCCAGCCTCTTGCTGAAACCCTCTGTCACCCCCTGGAGCATATTGGCCAGGAGGGCCCTAGTCAGGCCGTGAAGGGCCCGATGGTGGCGGGCATCGCTGGGGCGGTGGACCACTAACTTGCCCTCCTCCAGGGAGATCTCCATATCGGGGTGAAAGGTACGGCTGAGTTCCCCCTTGGGGCCCTTAATGGTAACCCGGCTATCCTCCACCTTCACCTGGACGCCAGCCGGCACCTCTACGGGCATCCTCCCTATCCTAGACATCTCTCCCTACCACACATAACATATCAACTCTCCCCCCACCTTCAGGCGACGGGCCTCCCGGTCGGTGATCACTCCTCGGGAAGTGGAAATGATGGCCCTCCCCATGCCGCTCAACACCCAGGGGATCTTGTCGGCCGGGGTATAGATGCGACGGCCGGGCTTGGATACCCGTTTCAACCCGGTGAGGACCGGCCTTTTATCCTCGGCGTATTTTAGCCATACCCTTAGGAAGGGCTGAGGCTCATCCTTAGTGACCTCATACCCTTCGATGAAGCCCTCCTCCGCCAGGATCCTGGCGAGAGCGACCTTCATCTTGGAGGCCGGCACCAAGACGTGCTGTTGGCGAACGGCCAGGGCGTTCCTCATACCAGTCAACATATCTGCGATAGGATCAGTACTCATCGACCTACTCCTGGCTACCAACTCGATTTAACTACCCCGGGGATCTTGCCCTCCGAGGCCAGACGGCGAAAGCAAATACGACAAAGGTCGAAACGACGCATGTATCCTCGCGGTCGGCCGCAGAGGTAACAGCGGTTTCTCACCTGAATCTTATATCTCCTCCGCTTCTCCCGGACGATCATCGATTTCTTAGCCACGATAGCCTCTCCCCTATCTGCGACTGAAGGGCATCCCTAAAAGTCTGAGCAGTTCTCGGCCCTCCTCATCGGTCTTGGCAGTGGTGACGATGATAATCTCCATTCCTCGCGCCTTGTCCACCTCATCGTAGTCGATCTCCGGCCAGGCCAACTGCTCCTCCAGACCTAAAGTATAATTTCCATGCCCGTCGAAGGAATCGGGCGAAACCCCACGGAAATCCCTCTGCCGGGCCAAGGCCACGTTACAGAGGCGGTCGAAAAGGTTGTACATGCGGTTCCCCCGCACCGTGGCCTTGAGGCCGATGGGGTTGCCGGCCCTCAACCTGAAACTGGCGATAGACTTCTTGGCCCGGGTGATGGCCGGCCTCTGGCCGGTGATGGCAGCGATATCCCGAGCCGCAAAATCGAGAGCCTTAGCATCTTGTAAGGCCTCCCCCAGCCCCACGTTAACCACCATCTTCTCCAGCCGCGGCACCTCCATCACGTTCCGGTAACCGAAACGTTCCCTCAAGGCCGGAACGACCTCTTCTTTATACCGCTTTTTCAATCTCGGTATCATCAATCGATGGGCTCCCCACATTTCCTGCAAAGTCGGACTTTTCGGCCCTCGTTCATCCCAAAGCCCACCCTGGCCCGTTGATTGCACTTGGGACAAATCAGGGCCACCTTGGAGAGGGCCAAGGGGGCTTCGAACTCGATTATCCCCGCCTGGGTGCGCACTCGGCCGGTAGGCTTCTGGTGGCGTTTCACCAGGTTTATTCCAGAGATGATCAATCGTCCCTCCTTGGGCATAATCGTCCGCACCGTGCCCCTCTCGCCTCGGTGCTCCCCGCTGATAACCTCTACCGTATCGCCCTTCTTGATGCGATTCATCAGCATCGCTCCTCAAAAGCCCTACAATACCTCCGGCGAGAGGGAGACTATCTTCATGAAACCCTTATCCCGCAACTCTCGGGCCACGGGCCCAAAGATCCGCGTCCCCCGGGGGTTCTTATACTCATCCAATAAGACCGCCGCGTTCTCGTCGAACTTAATATAGGAGCCATCGGGGCGGCCGTACTCCTTGGCCGTGCGCACGACGACGGCCTTGACCACATCCCCCTTCTTCACCGAACCAGTAGGGATGGCCTGCTTGACCGTGGCCACGATGATATCGCCCACCCCTCCATACCGCCGCTTGGAGCCGCCCAGAACCCTTATGCACATGATCTCCCGCGCCCCAGTATTGTCAGCCACCCGGAGCCTGCTCATGGCCTGGATCACCTCTACCTGCTCCTCTCCACTATCTCCTCCACCACCCAGCGCTTCTCTTTGCTCAAGGGACGGCTCTCCCCAATGCGCACCAGATCCCCCACTCGACAGGCCTTCTCCTCATCGTGGGCCTTGTATCGCTTCCTCACCCGGATGGTCTTCCCATAGAGGGGGTTGCGGCGCAGGTTCTCCACCACCACCACCACCGTCTTGTCCATCTTATCGCTCACCACTCGCCCCATCATGCTCCTTCGCCGTTCCTTCACCCCTCCACCTCCTGGGCTCCGAAGAGGCTCCGCTCCCTGAGGATGGTCTTGACCCGGGCCATATCCTTCCTCACCTGGCGCAAGCGGTTATAGTTGACCAACTGTTTGGTGGCCAACTGAAAACGTAGGTTAAAGGCCTCCTCCCCTAGCCGGGCTAAGTCCGCCTCCAACTCCTCATCGGTTAGGGCCCGCAACTCCTTGGTCTTCATCCTATAGAATAGTCCTCTCTGCTAATGAATTGGGTCTTAAGGGGCAACTTGTGGGAAGCCAAACGCATGGCCTCTCGGGCCGAGG
>CAYUAM010000164.1:0-4786 GCA_964442805.1 uncultured Anaerolineales bacterium
GGGCCTGTTCCCTCTGTGGTAGCAAGATCTTCAGGATGGGCCGGACCCCCGCTCCCACCTCCCTTCCCAAGCCCCAGGAGGAGGAGAGACAAGGCAGGCTAGTCATCGTGGAGTCCCCAGCCAAAGCCCGTACCATGAAGGGGCTCCTGGGCCGAGGTTACCAGATCAAGGCTTCCCTGGGCCACGTGCGGGACCTCCTCAAGAGCCGGCTCAGCGTGGATGTGGAGAACGGTTTCCTGCCCACCTACCGGGTGCCCAAGGAGAAGCGGCTCATCGTGGAGGAGTTGCGGACAGCCGCTCAGGGAGCGGCTGAAATCTATCTGGCCACCGACCCGGATCGGGAGGGGGAGGCCATCGCTTGGCACCTGTTGGAGGCGGCGAAGATGGAGGGGCGTCCCGTGCACCGGGTGGTCTTCCACGAGATCACCAAGGAAGCGGTAAGGGAGGCCTTCGCCCACCCCCGAGGGATTGATAGGCGGCTGGTGGAAGCCCAGCAGGCCCGACGCATATTAGATCGCCTGGTGGGTTATAAGATCAGCCCCCTCCTTTGGAGTAAGGTTAAGGGAAGGCTCTCGGCGGGGCGGGTCCAATCGGTGGCCTTGCGGTTGGTGGTGGAAAGGGAGCGAGAGATCGACTCCTTCGTCCCCCAGGAGTTCTGGACCATCGAAGCGGAGTTGGCCAAGGAGAACAAGGAAAGTTTCCGGGCCAGGCTACATCAGGTGCGCGGCCAGAAGGCCGAGATCAGGGATCAAAAGGAGGCTCAGGCCATCATAGATGACCTGGAGGGGGCCTCTTATGTGGTGGATAAGGTGAAGGTGGAGGAGAAAAGGCGAAAGCCTCTTCCTCCCTTCATAACCAGCACTTTGCAGCAGGAGGCCTCCTGGCGGTTGCGTTTCTCCCCTCGGAAGACCATGCAGGTGGCTCAACAACTCTATGAGGGGCTGAGCCTGGATTCCGGCCGGGCGGTGGGGCTGATCACCTATATGCGCACCGATTCGACCAGGGTGGCGGCCAGGGCCCAGGAGGAGGCGAGAGGTTACCTCGCCTCCAAATTTGGCCCCCAGTTCGTGCCCCCTTACCGGCCTCGTTACAAGACCCGGGTTAAGGGGGCTCAGGAGGCTCACGAGGCCATCCGGCCCACCTCGGTATGGCGAGAGCCGGAGGCCATAAAGGGGTTCTTGAGCCGTGACCAGTATCGCCTATACGACCTCATCTGGAGGCGCTTCTTGGCTAGCCAGATGGCCCCTGCTATCTTGGACGCTACGACCGTAGAGGTGAAGGCAGGCCAAGATTACCTCTTCCAGGCCAAGGGGTCAGTGGTGAAATTCTTAGGCTTCCTTACCTTATATGGGGCCGGGGAGCGGAAGGAAGCCCAGAAGGAAGAGGGGGAAGATAGGCTGCCGGAGTTGGTGGAGGGGGAGGTCTTGACTTGTCTCCGCCTCATCCCAGAGCAGCATTTCACCGAGCCACCTCCCCGTTACAGTGAAGCCACCTTGATCCGGGAACTGGAGAAGAACGGCATAGGTCGACCCAGTACCTATGCTCCCATCATCTCCACCATTCAGAACCGACATTACGTGGAGAGGATGGATGGACGGCTCCGTCCCACCCAACTGGGCTTCATCGTCAACGACCTCTTGGTGGAGCATTTTCCGGAGGTGATGGACCTGGGCTTCACCGCCCAGATGGAGGAGGAGTTGGACCTCATCGCCTCGGGAGAGAAGGAGAGGGTCCCGGTTTTGAGGGGGTTCTATGAGCCTTTCCGGAGGAGCCTGGAGCGGGCGGAGAGGGAGATGGAGAGGGTGGAGATAGCCGATGAGCCCGCGGGAGAGTCCTGCCCGGAATGCGGCAGTCCCATGGTCCTGAAGTTCGGTCGCTACGGCAGATTCATAGCCTGCAGCCGTTTTCCGGAATGTCGCACCACCAAGCCATATCTAGTTAAGGTGGGGGTTAACTGTCCCCGCTGCGGTGGGGATCTGGTGGAGAGGCGCTCCCGCAAGGGGAGGCGCTTCTATGGCTGCAGCAACTACCCCCATTGCGATTTCACCACCCGCCAGAGGCCCCTCCCTAAGCGGTGTCCCCAATGTGGGGGGCTCATGGTCGCCATCTCCCGAAAGTCCGCCCGATGCCTGGAGTGTGGCGCTAAAGCCCCTGGGGAGGGAAACGGTGAGGAGAAAGGGAGGGGGCTTTCGCCTGGCCAAAAGCCGGAGGTGGCCCCGGGGGAAGCCTTGGATGAAAGCTGGTCGCAAACACGTTCCTCGGCCAGGGAGTCATAGGTAGCAGTGATGAAAGGGTATCTGGATCGCTTCCTCACCTATCTAGTGGCGGAGAGGAACGCTTCCCCTTACACCATCCGCAACTATGGCCGCGAGATAAAGGAGTTTCTCTCCTTCCTGAAGGAGGAGGGCGTCAATTCGCTGAAAGAGGTGGATCGGGAGGTATTGCGCCGATATATCTTGTGGCTGCGGGCCAAGGGTTACGCTAAATCCAGCCTGGCTCGTCGGGTCTATGAACTGCGTTCCTTCTTCCGCTATCTCCGGCGGGAAGAGTTGATCCCCGCCGATCTGCACAACTTGATCTCCCCTCCCAAGTTGCCCAAGCGCCTCCCCCGCTACCTGGAGCCCCAGGAAGTGGAGGCTATTATGCAGGCCCCCGACACTACTCAGCCCGGAGGACAAAGGGACCGCGCCATCTTGGAGATCCTATACGCCTCTGGCATCCGGCTGGGCGAACTGGTTGGGCTGGATGTGGCCCATTTGGACTTGGCCCGGGGGGAGATGAGGGTTTTCGGCAAGGGCAGCAAGGAGAGGATAGCCCTCTTTGGGGAGCCAGCCTTGAGAGCGCTGGACCTCTATCTTAAGGAGGGGTGGCCCCGACTCCTCAAGGGGAGGAGGTGCCGAGCCCTTTTCCTGAACCGTTTCGGGGAGCGCCTCTCCGTCCGAGGGGTGAAGTCGGTCCTGGACCGCTGTGCCCGCAAGGCCGGCCTGAAATGGGTGACCCCCCATCTCTTTCGACATACCTTCGCCACCCATCTCTTGGGCGGGGGAGCCGACCTCAGGGTGGTGCAGGAACTGCTAGGCCATGCCAGCCTCTCCACCACCCAGATCTATACCCATGTGAGCCCGGTGAGGGCCCGGGAGGTCTACCAGAAGGCTCATCCCCTGGCTCGACAGGAGGCCAAAGAGGAGGTAGGATGATGGATCGGCTGAGCAGGTTGAGGGAGGCCCTCCAGGAAAGGGGCCTGGACGTCCTAGTGGTGACCCAACCGGAGAATCGGCGCTATCTGAGCGGCTATAGGGGCGAGACGGGCGCTTTGGTCATCTCCCCCCGGCAGGCTTATCTGGTCACCGATTTTCGCTTCACCGAACAGGCGGAGAGGGAGGCTCCCCTCTTCCAGGTGGTTAGGGAGGATCGCACCCAGCCCTTAGGCAGCGATTTCGCCCGAAGGCTTCTCCACCTGCTACAGGACACGGGGAGCAAGCGGGTGGGCTTTGAGGGCCACCACATCACCTTACTCCAATACCAGGCTTGGGCCGAGGCCTTGCAGGGATTAGAACTGGTATCTGTGGAGAACTTGGTGGAGGGGATGCGAGCGGTCAAAGATGAGGCAGAATTGGCTATCATAAAGGAGGCGGTAGCCCTAGCCGATGAGGCCTACGGCTACCTTCGAGAGCATATCCGGCCCGGTTTGAGCGAGAAGGAGGTGGCCTGGGAGACGGAGGTCTATATGCGGACCCACGGGGCGGAGAAGGTGGCCTTCGACCTGATCATCGCCGCGGGGCCCAATGGGGCCATGCCCCATGCCCGGGCTTCGGAGCGGATCATCCAGGAGGGGGAGCCTATTGTCATAGATATGGGGGCTCGCCTCGATGGCTACCACTCCGACCTCACCCGCACCATATGCTTGGGTAAGCCCGACCCCAAATTCTTGGAGATGCACCATCTGGTTCGCCGGGCGCAGGAGAGGGCTGAAGAGGGAATCCGGGCTGGGATGGGGGCTCGGGAGGCCGATGGGTTGGCCCGAAGGTTGATCGAGGAGGCAGGTTATGGCGAGCGTTTCGGCCACGGCCTGGGACATGGGGTGGGCCTGGCCGTCCACGAGGTGCCCACAGTCAATAGACACTCTGAGGAAGCGCTGAGGCCGGGGATGGTGATCACCGTGGAGCCGGGCATCTATATCCCCGGCTGGGGTGGGGTGCGAATAGAGGATATGGCGATCATCGGCGAGGACGGGGTGGAGGTGCTGACTAGAGCGAGTAAAGAGCCCTTAGTCCCGCTCTAAGAAGGAGGTGGAAAATGGAGCGCATCGGCGGTCGGAACCTGCTTATGGGGGCGGCCATCTTCCTCATTGGCCTGCTCCTGGGGTGGTTGGCCATCGGCTGGTGGCTATGGCCGGTGCAGTATTACGATACCGACCCTCAAGACTTACGCCCTAGCCATAAGGAGGTTTGGATGGCCATGGTGGCCGAGTCCTATAGCCTCAATGGGGATATCGAGTTGGCCAAGGAGCGCCTCCAGGGTTTTGAGGAGGAAGAGATAGGTGAGACCCTCTCCGCCCTGGTGGCGCGGTGGGAGAAGGAGGGCGACCTGCCAGGGGTGCAAAGGCTGAAGGCCCTGGCCCAGGCATTAGGGGTCACCTTGCCGGCGGCCACGCCGGCGGTTACGCCCGCAGCCACGCCTAAGGCTACGGTTACCCCTCGGCCTGCTGTGCCCACGGCCACCTCGTTGCTCCAACGTTGGGGCCGGGTCTGTGGCCTTTTCCTCCTGGTGGTGGCGGCGGTGGTGG
>CAYUAM010000165.1:0-4758 GCA_964442805.1 uncultured Anaerolineales bacterium
AACTGCAAGGGGTCTTCCGGAGGCTGGCCAGCCGGGGGAAACTCACCGAAGGGGAGGTGGATGAGGCCCTTCGGGAGGTGCGGCTGGCTTTGCTTGAGGCCGACGTCCACTACAAGGTGGCCAAGGAGTTCGTGGAACGGGTGCGGGAAAGGGCCATAGGGGCGGAGGTCATGAGGAGCCTCACCCCCGCTCAACAGGTGGTGAAGATAGTCCATGAGGAGTTGATAAATACGCTGGGGCAGCCGGGAAGGGTTGACCTCAGCGGCCCTCCTCCCCATGCCATCATGCTGGTGGGGCTTCAAGGATCAGGGAAGACCACCACCGCGGCCAAATTGGCCCTTTGCCTGCGGAAGGAGGGACAGAGGCCCCTCTTGGTGGCCACCGACACCCGCCGGCCGGCGGCGGTTGAACAGTTGGAGGTCCTGGGCCGCCAGTTGGATATCGAAGTCTATCGGGAGAAGATCGATTCGCCCCTCCTCATATCCCAGGGGGCCTTGGAGCGAGCCAGGCGGGGCGGGTATAGCGTGGTGATCCTCGATACCCAGGGACGGCTCCACATGGATCAAGAGTTGATGGGGGAACTGGCGGAGATGAAGGCCCGGCTCTCCCCCCAAGAGGTGCTCCTGGTGGCTGATGCCATGACCGGACAGGACGCGGTGCGATTGGCCCAGGAGTTCCATTCCCAGGTGGGCCTCACCGGGCTCATCCTCACCAAGATCGACGGCGACGCTAGGGGGGGAGCGGCCCTCTCCATCCGGGCAGTGAGCGGCGTGGCCATCAAATATCTGGGCACGGGGGAGAAGCCCTCCGCCTTGGAGGAGTTCCACCCTGACCGCTTGGCCTCCCGTATATTGGGCATGGGGGACGTTTTGACCCTCATCGAGCGGGCCGAGGCCGCCTTCGATCAGGAGCAGGCCCGACGCCTGGAGGAGAGGTTGCGGACCGCCACCTTCACCTTGGAGGATTTCAGGGAACAGTTGCAGCAGGTCAAGAAGATGGGGCCCCTAAGCCAGTTGGTGGAGATGGTCCCTGGCCTCTCCAGCCTGAGCCACCAGATCCCCCGGGCGGTCACCGACGAACAGATGAAGAGGGTGGAGGCCATAATCAACTCCATGACTCGCCAGGAGCGGGAGAACCCTCGCCTCATAGATGGCAGCCGCAAGAGGCGGATCGCCCTGGGTTCGGGGACCACCGTCCAAGAGGTGAACCGGCTGTTGAGCCAGTTTCGTCAGATGCAGAAGATGATGAAACAGTTTAGTCAGGGACGAATGGATCCCTTTTCCATATTGAGATAAGGGGAGGTAGATTTGGTAAAGATACGCTTGCGTCGAGTGGGAGCCAAGAAACGGCCGGTCTATCGAGTGGTGGTGGCTGACTCCCGGACCCCGCGAGGTGGACAATATATAGAGGCCATCGGCCATTACGATCCCCGCGCTGAACCTCCGCTGGTGCGCATAGATGAGGCTCGGGCCCTCTATTGGCTGGGGAAGGGCGCGCAGCCCACCGAGGCGGTGGCTCGTTTCCTGGGAAAATTGGGCATCATGGACAAGTGGAACCGAGTGCGGGCGGGGGAGAAGTTGGAAGAGGTTTTGGCAGAGGCAGCGCCCGGAGGGCCCACTCTGGAGAGGCCAGTAGGAGAACTAGGGTTATCCGCCCGGGTGGCCAATATCTTGGTCGCGGCGGGGATAAGCAAGGCGGGCGAACTGAAGAAGGCTTGGGATGAGGGCAGCCTTTCTGCCCTCCCTGGGCTGGGGCCCAAATCGCTGGAGGAGATAGAGGGGGTCCTAAGGGCGGTGAGCCAGGGATAGGACCCCATGGGGGAGGAGAGGCCCATGAAGGAGTTCGTGGAGTATATGGTCCGCTCCCTGGTGGAAAACCCGGACCAGGTGGAGGTGAGGGAGATAGATGGCACTCACTCCATCATCTTTGAGGTTCGGGTGGCCGAGGAGGATGTGGGGCGGGTGATAGGCAAAGAGGGGCGGGTGGCCAACGCCATGCGCACCCTCTTGAAGGTGGCGGCCACAAGGAGGGGGAAGAGAGCCATCTTGGAGATAGTCTAAAGACGAGGGGGAGAGGTGGCTGAGGGGCCCCGCTATCTAGTGGTGGGTCGAATAGTGGCCCCATGGGGCGTGAAGGGGGAGGTGAAGGTCGAGATATTGACCGCCTTCCCCTACCGTTTTAGTGGCCTCAAAATAGTCTATTTGGGCCCTGGATATGAGCCTTGCGCCCTGAAAGGGTTCAGGCTGCATAAGGGCTTCGCCCTCTTGAGGTTGGAAGGGTGTAGTGACCGCAATGCGGCCGAGAGGCTGCGAGGCCAACTGATCCATGTGCCCGTCGAGGAGGCGGTTCCTCTGGGCCAGGACGAATATTATACCTACCAGATAATAGGGCTAGAGGTCTGGACGGGGGCCGGAGAGCGGCTGGGGAGGGTGGTGGAGGTCCTCTTCACCGGCGCCAACGAGGTCTATGTGGTGAAAGGGGAGAAGGGGGAGATATTGATCCCGGCCATCGAGGAGGTGGTGAAGGGGGTCGACCTAGAGGCTGGACGGCTCCTGGTGGAACCCTTGGAGGGGCTCCTCGATCTGTCTTGACAGAAGCGAACCCCCATGTTATCCTATCGAAGATGGATCTCAAATATTGGATCGGCTTCAACCTGGTGCGGGGCATAGGGCCGGCCCGCCTGCGAGCCCTCTTGGACCATTTTGGCGACTTGGAGAGGGCCTGGAAGGCTGAGGCCGAGGAGTTGAAGGAAGCAGGGTTGGACCAGCGTTCTTTAGAGAGCCTCTTGGCCACCCGCAAGATGATCTCTCTGGAGGAAGAGGTGGCCAAGGTGGCCCGCGCCGGGGCCGAGGTGATCCCTTGGGACGACCCTTCTTATCCCCCTCGGCTGGCCCAGATTCATAACCCGCCCTTCCTCCTCTACGTGAAAGGGGAGATAGTGCCCCAGGACGAATGGGCGGTGGCCGTGGTGGGCACTCGTACCCCTCGGCCCTATGGCCGTCAGGTGGTGGAGCAGATAGCGGGGGACCTGGCCCGTAACGGCATAACCGTGGTCAGCGGTTTGGCTCGAGGGATAGATTCCCTGGCCCATCAGGCGGCCTTGGATGCGGGAGGGAGGACCATCGCCGTCTTGGGGTGCGGCATCGACATCGTATACCCCACCGAGTACGCCAATTTGGCTAAGGCCATCGCCTCTAACGGGGCCCTGGTCACGGAGTACCCTTTGGGGACCCCGCCCGAGGGGGGGAATTTCCCGGCCCGCAACCGCATCATAAGCGGCTTGGCCCTGGGGACGGTCATCGTGGAGGCAGGGCAGAGGAGCGGGGCCCTCATCACCGCCGACTACACCTTGGAACAAGGCCGGGAACTTTTCGCCGTGCCCGGGAATATCACCAGCGAGAAGAGCCAAGGCACCAATAGGCTCATACAGGAGGGGGGAGCCAAACTGGTCCTCTCCGTGGAGGATATCCTGGAAGAGTTGAACCTGAGTATGATCGCGGAGCAACGAGAGGTGCAGGAGGTCCTCCCTCAGAACGAGACCGAGGCCATCATCTTGAAGTACGTCTCCCAGGAGCCGGTGCATATAGACCAGATCGGGCGGGAGACCGGCCTCCCCATCTCCCAGGTCAGTAGCACCTTGGCCCTGATGGAACTGAAGGGGCTGGTGCGGCAGGTAGGGGGGATGAACTACGTCCTGGCCCGAGAGGCCAAGGTCAGATACCTGGTGGATTGAGAATGTACGGAGTGATCTTGGCCGGCGGAGTGGGGACGCGCCTGTGGCCCCGCAGCCGCCAGAAGAGCCCTAAACAACTCTTGGATATCGTCTCCCAGAAGACCATGTTGCAGGAGACCTATGAGCGGATCTCGCCCTTGATCCCGGCGGAGAGGGTGATGGTGGTTACCGGGGAGGCTTACCTCCCCCTGGTTCGGGAGCAACTACCCGACCTCTTGGAAAGGAATACCATCTTGGAGCCGGCGGGGCGAGGCTCGGCTCCGGCCGTAGGGTTGGCCGCCATCTATATTAGCCGTTTGGCTCCCCGGGAGGTTATGGTTTGCTTGCCCGCCGATCACGTCATCACCCAGGAGGAGAAATTTCACCAGATGCTGGAGGTGGCGGCCCAGGTGGCCGAGGAGGGTTATCTGGTTACCTTGGGGATAGAGCCCCGGGGCCCGGAGACGGGATATGGGTATATCCAGTCCGCGGAGTTACTCGGAAGTTTTTCCAGCCAAGAGGTTTACCGAGTCAAGCGTTTCACCGAGAAGCCGGCCCGGAGCACCGCCGAGACTTTCCTCCGTTCCGGGGATTATTTCTGGAATTCGGGCATCTTCATCTGGCGAGTGGACGTGATCCTGAGGGAGATGGAGCGGCTGCTGCCCAGACTATATGAGCAGTTGATGGAGATAAAAGGGGCCTTAGATAGCCCCCAGGAACGCCAGGTGCTGGAACGGGTTTGGGGAGAGGTGGAGCCAGAGACCATCGACTACGGCATCATGGAGAAGGCAGATAAGGTGGCCGTTCTCCCCACCGATATCGGCTGGAGCGATGTGGGAAGTTGGGCTAGCCTCTTGGAACTCTTGCCTGCCCAGGAGGGGGGCAACGTGGTCCGGGGAGACCACGTGGGGCTGGATACCGAGGGTTGTCTCATCGTCAGCCCCCAGCGGCTGGTGGCCACGGTGGGAGCGAAGGATTTGATCATCGTGGATAGCGAGGATGCCCTTTTGATCTGCCCCCGGGATCGGGCTGAAGAGGTCAAGGCC
>CAYUAM010000166.1:0-4736 GCA_964442805.1 uncultured Anaerolineales bacterium
GAGGTCCAGGACCTGGGCAGCGGTATGGGTCCGCTTGGCCCGCGCCGGGTAGGGGTCGACCCCCCGTTTCCTCAACCGCTCTAATTTGCGCAGCCTTTGTTGCCGCAGGCTCCTTAGAGGTTGTCTCTCGCTCATTCGATGCTCAGTATCCGGAAATGGCGGACTCCGTCGGGGGCCTCGATGGCTATCTCCTCTCCCACCCCGCGGCCCAGGAGGGCCTCGCCCAGAGGCGATTCGTTGGATATCCGTCCTTCTTGGGGGTCGGCCTCGGCCCAGCCCACGATCTGGTAGCGCTCTCCCTCCCCATCTCTCTCGGCCACAGTAACCCAGCAGCCCAGGGCCACCGCCTGAATGGGGCCAGGCTTTTCGATGATCACCGCGTTCTTTAGCATAGCCTCCAAAGTGGCTATTCGCCCCTCCACGAAGGCCTGTTCGTTCTTGGCCTCATCATATCCCGCATTTTCCATGATGTCGCCGCCCTCTTTGGCCTCCTTGATATTTTCCGCCACTTGAGGACGCCGAACCCGGCAGAGGTAATCTAGTTCTTCCTTTAACTTCTTGTAACCTTCCGCGGTGAGATAAACCAGTTTTATGGCCATCACGCTTTCCCTGAGGAGTATAAGAAGAAGCGCCCGAGGCGCCCTCTTACATATAAGCACAAGGATATATTACTAATAAATTATAGCCCATAATCGAAATGAGTTCAAGGCCGGGATGCCATGCTATACGCGTGGTTACTCATCCAGCGAGCCTTTCACGTAAATTCTCCAAGGCCCTATTCGCTCTTGATGATACAGGGATTTCAACCATTTCCTCAACTTGTTGTTGTGTACGCCCTTTCCTATGGGCCTGAAAGCGATCGCGTCTGGGTTATATCCTTCCAGTTCCTGAAGCCATCCCTCAAAACCGCCCGGCGTTTTGTCCTCGATCCAGTGGTATGTGCTAGGGCCGATAAGGATGTACGGGGTCGGATTCGTCCGATGGAGGACTACCAAAACCTCCGGCACGCCTATGGATAGCAATTTGAAATCTTTCCCGAACCTATCCTCTATTTCGTGGGCTGCTTGTGCTTGGCGGTCAAGGCCGGATTTCCGGCCCAGGTGAACGTTAATCCAAGCCAGCATTGCTAGCGCAAGGCACAGCCCTATGGCAAGAAACCGTCGCGCTCCTTCACGGGGGCCTATCTCTTCCGCCCCCTCCGCTCGCTGCACCACAAGGTCGAGAAACATGCCGAACCCCATGGCGATATAGGGGAGAAAGACATAGAAGTCTGGATGCCCCTGAAAATCGATCAAAGACCATACCACCGGGGCTGGGAAAGACCAGAGGAGAGGAGCGAAGTGGTCTTTGGTCAGGGTGTCCCGAAAAGACCGCTGAAGCGATCTTCGCCAAAAATAGAGGTAGATAACCATGACAAAACCGACAAGGATGGGTAGCAGCATCATGCCGTAGCCGGAGAAGATGGCCCTCTCGATTTTCGCGATATGGGGGATGAAGGAGTACTTTCCCCGATCAAGATAGAGGAGAGGAAAGAGGATGGTCGCATTCAGCAGATCATCGAAGGCACCGTAATAGTAGAAATACGCCGCTACGATGGCCACTGGCAACCCAATGCCCGCCAGCACGCGGGAGATAGCGGGGATACGTTCCTTCCGGGGCTGGGTGGTGGCAAGGATAAGGGTCACCAGCGGGAAGATGGCCGTTGGTTGCCAGGTGAGGGCTGATAGCGAGCCACAGAGGCCGGCTAGGAACCAAATTTTCTGACTGGTCAAGAGAAGGCTCAAGGTTTCAAATAAGACCATGGGGGTCTTGGCATCGGGCCCGGAAGCGGCATGCCTGGCGAAGCCGAAGAACCCAAGGAAGGTTAAGGCTGCAAAAACGCCTACCCTCTGAGACCGATACAGGCTTTCGCCCAGCAGATAGACGGCGACCACGGCAAGACAACTGACGAGGAAAAAGACCAAGCGCACAGTAAATATGTCATCCCAGGCCAGCCGTTTGGAGACCATGGCTCCCACTCCCGCAAGCATGGGAGCGAGCGGCCCTTTTATCTGGAGGACGGCAATATAAGGTGGGACGTCCTGGGCCATCCTTTGGCCGCTGTAGAGATAGAGGGCGTCGTCTTTAAGGAGTTGCCCGCGAAAGCCATATTGGCTATAGATAAAGGCTGCGATGGCAAAAACAAGGATGGGCATGAATATCCTTTCTATTGCTATACGACATCGCATATCTATCCCCTTCCGTGCTTCAAGCCTATGGTGCTAATCCCGGCATATACGAATTCGCACTCAGCCATCCTCATATTAATATTGCACGCTGAAAGGGTCAATAGGGCCCAGAAATTTCTCAGGTTCTTGACTTCCCTGACCTCTTACAACAGAATGTGTGGGGAGGATAATCGTTGGCAGAGCAGTGTCGAAAGAAGAACTCAGTTGCACTCCCGCAGAGATACAATTGAGGAAGTGACGGTGGAAGGGTGCACAGGTGAGGGATAGGATACCGATATATGAACCCGACCTGAGCGGCAACGAGTTGGCTTACGTGACCGACTGTGTTCGGAGTGGGTGGATCTCTTCCTTAGGCTCGTATGTGGCTAAGTTCGAGGAGGCTTTCAGCGAGTTCTGTGGTGCGGAGTACGGCGTGGGTGTGTCCAGTGGGACGGTGGCTTTGCATCTGGCCCTCGTGGCCTTGAGAGTGGGGCCGGGCGACGAGGTGATCGTCCCCACCCTCACCTTCGTGGCCACGGCAAGCGCCGTCCGGCATGCGGGAGCGAAGCCGATCTTTGTGGACTCGGGCCTGACCACCTGGACTATCGACCCCCAGGGCATTGAGGAGAGGATCACACCCCGTACCAAGGCCATCATGCCGGTACATCTATACGGCCATCCGGCAGAGATGGATCCCATCTGCGCCATAGCCAAAGAACATGGGCTGGCGGTTATCGAGGACGCGGCGGAGGCCCATGGAGCGGAGTACAAGGGACAGAGGGTAGGGAGCATAGGCCATGCGGGCTGCTTCAGTTTCTTTGGGAACAAGATAGTCACCACCGGCGAGGGGGGCATGATAGTGACCAGCAGCCGAGAGTTGGCCGAGCGCGCCCGGTTACTCAGAGATCATGCCATGTCCAAAGAGAGGAGATATTGGCATCTGGAGGTGGGATACAGCTATCGCCTCGCGAATCTGCAGGCGGCTATCGGCTTGGCCCAGGTGGAGCGCATCGACGACTTGGTGGAAAAGAAGCGACGGATAGCGCGGTGGTACGAAGAGGGACTGAAGGAGATCAGGGGCATCTCCCTTCCGCCCGAAGCGACTTGGGCGAAGAATGTCTACTGGATGTACTCCATCCTGGTGGAGGATGAGTTTGGAGTGGGGCGCGACGAGGTGATGCTCCGCTTGCAAGAAAGGGGGATCGATACCCATCCTTTCTTCTACCCCCTTCATACCATGCCCCCCTTCCGGGGGGAAGAGAGCCTTCCTGTGGCCGAGGAACTATCAGCCAAGGGGATCAACTTGCCCTCCGGGGTTACCCTGAATCGGAAAGAGGTGGAATACGTATGCGAATCATTGTCCTCCCTAGCCCCGTGACCACCATTGATCACGAGGATGAACCTCCAGGCCAAGGAACTGGACGGAGACTCTATAGCCGGGTAACAGTTAGGTAGGCTATGAGCATGGATTTGTCTGTGGTTCTTCCCACCTACAATGAACGGGAGAGCATCTGCCCTTTGATCGAGGCCCTCCTGGAGCAATTTCGGGGTGCGGCCATGACGAAGGAAGTGATCGTGGTGGATGATGATAGCACGGATGGCACTGCGGAACTAGTTTGCCAGAGGTTTGGCTCATCCGGTGTGGTGCGGGTATTGGTGCGGAAGAAGGAACGAGGCCTGGCTACCGCCATCCGTACAGGCATTGAGGATGCCGCAGGAAAGATAGTCATAATCATGGATAGCGATTTCAATCACGATCCTCGAGGCCTGCCTTTGATGGTGGAACTCTGCCGCTATTTCGACATCGTCGTCGGCTCTCGATATATAAGCGGGGGAGGCATGCTCACCTCGAGGTTTCGCTATTGGGGCAGTTACGCCTTCAACTTACTCATCCGTCTCGTACTATGCACACCGGTACACGATCATCTCAGTGGGTTTTTGGCCGTTCGCAGAGAGGTTTTGGAGCGACTACAGGGTGAAAAGATCTTCTACGGTTACGGCGACTACTGCATCCGTCTTCTCTATCACGCTCTGCACAATGGTTTCAGGCTTATTGAGATCCCGGTGGTCTACCAGCCGCGCCAAGGCGGGGAGAGTAAGACCGATCTATGGCGGCTTCTGGTGCAATATGCCCTTAGCACCCTGAGGTTGAGGCTCGTAGGCCGATGAATAAAAGGGGCCTCGGCTTCGATGTTTATGATGGAAGCGATGACCATTGTTGCCCTGCTGCGCTTCGCAGGGTTTGAGGAGTCGCTGCAGATAAGTTATTGGTCTTTGCTTCTGGTGAGCAGTCTCGTCACTTACTTGGGGGGGCGCTTTCGACCTCCTAGAGCAGCATGACTAAGCGTCACTAGGAAGGGGCTCATCTCTTCCCAGTTCGACTGGTGAGAGTCGCTTGCTAATGAATGGTTCACCGGATTGATTTTTCGTTTTTGAAGGAGATACAGTCATGATCATCCGAGCGTTGAGAAGGGAGGATGCCTACGCCGCAGCAAAAATCCACATAGAAGGTCAACCAGGCACCTTCCT